>JANXTP010000426.1 GCA_025352345.1 Burkholderiales bacterium
GCCGAAGGCATCGCTGCACTGCAGGCCGGCGCCTTCCACATCAGCACCGCCGGCATCACCTACTTCAACACCACGCCGATCGGACGCGCCGTCACTGGCACGATGCTGGTCGCGGCGATGAAGGAAGACGATGTCAACATCTGGGGTGACGGCAGCACCTTCAAAGGCAACGACATCGAGCGCTTCTACCGCTACGGCCTGCTGACCAACCCCGCGCTGAAGATCTACAAGCCCTGGCTCGACCAGACCTTCATCGACGAGCTGGGCGGCCGCGCCGAGATGAGCGCCTTCATGACGGCGCACGGCTTCGGCTACAAGATGAGCGCCGAGAAGGCCTACTCCACCGACTCGAATCTGCTCGGCGCGACGCACGAGGCGAAAGACCTGGAGAGCCTGGGCAGCGGCATCACCATCGTCAACCCGATCATGGGTGTGGCTTTCTGGCGAGACGAGGTGGAAGTCAAACGCGAAACCGTCAGCGTGCGCTTTGCCGAAGGCCGGCCGGCGGCACTGAACGGCATCGAGTTCGCCGACCCGGTGGCCTTGATGTTGGAGGCGAATCGGATCGGCGGGCGCCACGGCCTGGGCATGAGCGACCAGATCGAGAATCGCATCATCGAGGCCAAGAGCCGCGGCATCTACGAGGCGCCGGGTCTGGCGCTGCTGTTCATCGCCTACGAGCGCCTTGTGACCGGCATTCATAACGAAGACACGATCGAGCAGTACCGCGACAACGGCCGCAAGCTCGGCCGGCTGCTGTACCAGGGCCGCTGGTTCGACCCACAGGCCATCATGCTGCGCGAGGCCGCGCAACGTTGGGTGGCGCGCGCGGTCACTGGCGAGGTGACGATCGAGCTGCGCCGCGGCAACGACTACTCGATCCTGAACACCGTCTCGGCGAATCTCACCTATGCGCCCGAACGGCTGAGCATGGAGAAGGTCGACAACGCGCCGTTCTCGCCGGCCGACCGCATCGGCCAGTTGACGATGCGCAACCTCGACATCACCGACACCCGCGCCAAGCTGGGCATCTACACCCATGCCGGTCTGCTGTCGCAAGGCAGCGGAGCCGCCCTGCCCGGCCTCAAAAACGACAGCCCGGCCTGACCTGGCCCGCCCGCAGTGCCCTCACCTTCAAACACAGTTCACCCCATCGCCATGACCGACCAGATCACCGCCTCCATCGCCACCCGCGCCAATGTGTACTTCGACGGCAAGTGCGTCTCGCACAGCCTCACGCTGCCCGACGGCACGAAAAAAAGCGTCGGCGTGATCCTTCCCTCGAAGCTGACCTTCAACACCGGCACGCCCGAGGTGATGGAGTTGGTTGCGGGTGCCTGCCGAGTGAAGCTCGCCGGGAGCAGCGACTGGATCGACTACGCTGGTGGCAAGTCATTCAGCGTGCCCGGCCAGTCGTCGTTCGACATCGACGTCAGCGACGCGCTGCACTACATCTGCCATTTCGGCTGAGCCGACCTCACCCTGGAGCACACAACATGATTCACACGCAGCATTCATCGACTCGGTGGGCACTGGTTGCAGCTTTGCTGACGGCCGGCGTCGCAAGCCACGCCAAGGAGCCTGCACCGCTGCACCTGGTGTGCAGCGGCACCGAGGTCATCGAGATCATCTACGGCACCGAGCTGGACCCGCCGCGCAAAGGCGACTTTCGGGTCGAGTACACGATTGATCTCACCAAGAAGGGCGTTCTGAACGCTCGCAATGGTCAGATCACGCCGATCCGCCTCACCGACAAGGAATTCAACTTCGGCTCAGCAACAGATTTCGACCCGACCAACAAGGACCCGGTCGGCCCGAAGACCAACGGCACCGGCGCCAACGCGACCGGCGTCGCCATCAACCGCACCAACGGCAGGTACTTCTCGATCTCGACGCGCAAGTCGTTCAGCACCGACCCGCTGCCTGAAGGAAGCACCGAGCCCGCGATCATCACCAACATCAGAACCCGCCAGGGCGTGTGCACCGACGGCACGCCGTCGCCATCGTTCTGAGCCGCTACCGGACCGGCACTATGCGCCGCCTGGGCTGGCATAGACCCACAGCAGCCACAGCGCGCTGACGATCATTGGCGTGAACGTCATCGCCATGCCCGCGACGCGGAAAGCGAAGTTTTCCTGGGTCTGGCTGACCCCGAAAGCATGCGAGAGGCGGCCCAGCAAAACACTGATGCCCAGGCCGTGAACCAGCACTGAACTCGCCCCTGTGATCTCCACCAGGTAGATCAGCAACAGACTCAAGGGCACGTACTCAGCAAAGTTGGAATGCACCCGCATGGCCCGCAACATCGACTCGTTGCCGGCATCGCCGATGGCGATGCGGAGCCGACGACGCATGCGCAGCGTTCGGATGCTCAGGCCGACAAACAGCAGGGCCAAGAGAGCGGCGTAGAGCAGGACGGTGTGGGGCACGGACGATCTCCAACTTTAAAAACAGCCGCGCGATCGATCCGGAGCGCTCATCCCCAGGCCCCTTGCGCCTCCGCCCAGCCGACCACGGCGATCGGTGATCCATCGGGTTGAATGAAGGTCAGCGGGCCGAGGAAGGTCATGTAGAACTCGCTGTCGACCGGGAACTGGGTCTTGTCGTGGCGGGCGCCAGAGGCTTCGAAGCCATAGCCCGGGGCCACGGCGGTGTCGCCACCGGCAGCCTTGCCGCCGCGCACGTCCATGCGGCCCCGGGTCAAGAAGTACTCGCCAGGCCCGGCGTGGACGTGCGGCGCGAACGACGAGCCCGCCGGGCAGTCGAAGATCGCGGTCCAGGCGCCCTGCTCGGGCGACACGTGCAGCAGCTTCCACCGGATGCCGCCAGCCGAGAACGCCTCGGGAAACGGCTGCCATACCAGCGCGTCGATCTGCACGTATTCCTCATGGGTCTTCGGCTTCATCGTGTCTCCTCGGTGGTTGGCTTCGGTGCGCTCACACCCCCGTGCGTGCGAGCTTGGCGGTCAGCGCCTGCTGCAAGGTGTCGGCACTGTCTTGCAGATGCGCCTGCGCTTCGGCGCTGAGGCCGGGGCGCTTGGCGGCGGTGTTCAGGCGGGTCAGCAGCGTTTGCGCCTGGGCGCGCACCAGGCTGCGCGCGTCGGCACGGCTGAGCGCACCGGGGCGCAGCAGCTGGTTGGCGACGCGCGTCACGTACTCGCGCTGCAGCTCGCGGCGCAGCGACGGGATGTCGCCCGACTGGCCCAGCTCGCTCCACACCGCATCGTTCAACCGGCGGTAAAGCTCCGAGAGCCGCAGCGCGTCCTTCGGCAGCTTGTCTTCGCTGTCGAGCAGACGCACCGACACGCTGTCACTCAGCAGGTTGCCCAGCACATTGCGCTGCAGCTCGATCACCAGCGAGGCCAGCGAGAAGTCGGTGACCAGCGCGGTGGCCGGCGTGCCGTCGCCACGCAAGGCCGCGTCGCCGCGTTCGAGGAAATCGACCGCCAGCTTGCGCTGCAGGGTCGGCGAGATGCGGAAGCTGTCGGCCGACAG
>JANXTP010000003.1 GCA_025352345.1 Burkholderiales bacterium
CTGATCGGCGCCACGATGAACACCACCGGCGCGCTGCTGATGCAAGCGGCCAAGGTGGGTTCGCACACGGTGCTGGCCGGGATCGTTCAGATGGTGGTGCAGGCGCAGCGGTCGAAGGCGCCGATGCAACGCATGGCCGACCGGGTGGCCGGCTATTTCGTCGTCACCGTGGTCGCCATCGCCGCGCTCACCTTGATCGCCTGGGGCGTGTTCGGCCCCGAGCCACGCTGGGTATACGGCCTGATCAACGCGGTGTCAGTGCTGATCATCGCCTGCCCCTGCGCGCTGGGGCTCGCCACGCCGATGTCGATCATGGTCGCCACCGGTCGCGCGGCGACGCAGGGCGTGCTGTTTCGCGATGCCGCAGCGATCGAGCGCTTCCGCGATGTCGACACGCTGATCGTCGACAAGACCGGCACGCTGACCTAAGGCCGGCCGCGTTTCGATCGGGCGATCGCTGCCAAGGGTTACACCGACGACGAGGTGCTGCGCCTGGCCGCCAGCCTCGACAAGGGCAGCGAACACCCGCTGGCCCGCGCCATCGTGGCCGCCGCACGCGAACGCAAGCTTCGTATCGAACGGGTCGCTGATTTCGATTCCGCCAGCGGCATCGGCGTGTCGGGCCGCATCGGCGAACGCTCGATCGCACTCGGCAACCGCACGCTGATGCAGCAGGCCGGCGTGGTCATCGATGCGCTCGAAGCGCAGGCCGAAGCGCTGCGCGCCGCCGGTGCCAGCGTGATGTTCCTGGCCGTGGACCATCAGGCAGCCGGGCTGCTGGCCGTGTCTGATCCGATCAAGGCCAGCGCCGCCGAGGCGCTGGCGACGCTGAAAGCCTCGGGCCTGCGCGTGATCATGGCCTCGGGCGATGGCCTGAGCACCGCGAAGCAGGTGGCCGCGACGCTGGGCATCGACGAGGTGCACGGCGAAGTCAAACCGGCCGACAAGCTGGCGCTGGTGCAGCGGCTGCAAGCCGAAGGCCGCGTCGTCGCGATGGCGGGCGACGGCATCAACGACGCACCCGCGCTGGCGCAGGCGGATGTGGGTGTGGCGATGGGCACCGGCACCGATGTGGCGATGAACAGCGCGTCGGTCACGCTGGTCAAGGGCGATCTGCGCGGCATCGCGCTGGCGCGCGTGATCTCGCAGCAGACGATCGCGAACATGAAGCAGAACCTGGCGTTCGCCTTCGTTTACAACGCGCTCGGCGTGCCGCTGGCGGCTGGGGTCTTGTATCCGTTCACCGGCTGGCGGCTGTCGCCGATGCTGGCCGCGCTGGCGATGAGCCTGAGTTCGGTGTTGGTGATCTCGAACGCGCTGCGCCTGAGGGCCGCCCGCCTGGGCGAATGATCGGCAAAGGCCTGCACTGATCGTTGCGCGATCGAGGGCTGACCGCGGACGCGTGTGGGCATCAGGGTGCCGCTGTCCTACAGGCAGCGCCCGAATCGTCCGACGGGAAACGCGCCCGGGGGGCGGCAGTCTTGGGGGTCATCCCCACGGAGCACCCACCATGAACTTTCTGACCACCGGCATCGCGCACTCGACCCCGCTCGAGTGCGACGGTGCACCGCACCGCCGCCTCGCTCCACTTTGATGGCGCCCCAGGAGGTGCTTGTACCGCGTCGCTGGGCGATGGCGGTGGCAGCGACCGTCGTGCTGCTGGCCGCGGGGGTGGCGATCGGCGAATGGCTGGCGTGGCCGTTTCTGGCCGGGCCGCTGGAGCGCGCGCTGTCGTCGTCGCTGAATCGCCGGGTGCGCTTGTCCGCGCCGGCCGATGCCGGGTCGCCGACCCTTGCGCCGACATTCGGCATCCGCTTTCTGGGTGGCGTGCATCTGCAAACCTCGCAGCTCGACATCGCGGCACCCGCCTGGAGTTCTGCGCCGCACCTGCTGCTGGCGCGCGATGTCGAGCTGTGGCTGCGCTATGTCGACCTGTGGCGCGCCTGGCGCGGCGAGCCACTGCACATCGAGCGTTTGCAAGCCAGTGCGCTCGATGCCCAGGTCGAGCGGCTGGCCGATGGCCGTGCCTCGTGGCAGTTCAGGGCTGCCGATGCGCCAGTCGACGCTTCGGCTGACGCTTTGCGCATGCCCTCGTTCGGCCTGCTCCATGTCGACAATGGCGCTCTGCGCTATCGCGATGGTTTGCTCGACGCCAATGTCGACGCCCAGATGACGCTGGCCGACGGGCGGCTCGCCACCACCGCCACCGGCCGCTACCGCGCCTCGCCGGTCAAAGTCAACGCGACGGTGTCGGAACTGTCCTTGCCAACGGCTGCGGGCCAGACCGCGATGTCGTTGCCGATCACGCTCGACGCGACCGTCGGCCGCGCACGCCTGCGCCTGGACGGGCACACCGAAGACGCACTGCGTTCGGGCGGTTTCAGCGGCCATTTCGAGCTGAGCGGGCCATCGCTGGCCGCGGTCGGTGACCCGATCGGTGTGACCTTGCCGACCACCGGCGCCTTTCACAGTGTCGGTGTGATGGTGCGGCAGGGCAGTGACTGGCGGGTGCGCATCGACGATGCCACCGTCGGCGCCAGCCGGCTCAACGGCGCGTTCAGCTACCTGACCGGTGGCGCGGTGCCGGTGTTGGCCGGGCGTCTCGGCGGCAGCCGG
>JANXTP010000007.1 GCA_025352345.1 Burkholderiales bacterium
TCTCCTCCTTGAAGTACTGCGTGCGGTCGATGCGCCGCTTCGACAACTCGATGCGCGAGGCGTCGTAGTAGGAGCCTTCGAGCTGCCGCATTTCGCGCCGTACCACCTCGTCGCGCGTCTTGGTGTTGCCGGCGACATTGATGTGTCGCACATACACGCGCCGCTGGGGGTCGGCCTGCAACACGATCTCGACACGGCCATTGACCCGGTCGATCTCCGGGCGGGCATCGACGCGGGCGAAGGCGTAGCCGAAGGTGCCGAATTTTTCGGTGAATGCCTTGGTCGTCGCGGCGACTTCCTCGACCCGGTAGATCTGTCCCGGCTTGATGGTGACCAGGGTCTTGAATTCATCTTCCTTGGACAGGTACTGACCCTGCAGCTTGATGGCAGTAACGGTGTAGGGCTGGCCTTCCTTGATGTTGATGGTGATCGAAATGTCCTGTTTGTCAGGCGAGATGGCGATCTGCGTCGACTCGACGTTGAATTCTAGGTACCCACGGTTCAGGTACCAGGCCTTCAGCGTTTCCAGGTCGGCGTTCAGCTTGGCACGCGAGTACCGATCCGACTTGGTGTAGAACGACAGCAAGCCGGTTTCATCCAGTTCGAACAGGCCCTTCAGTTCCCTCTCGCTGTAGTCTCGGCTGCCGAGGACGCGGATCTCCCGGATTCGGGCCACCGAGCCCTCGACCACGTTGAAGGTCACATTGACACGGTTGCGCTCCTGCGGCGTCACTTTGGTGGTGACTTCCACGCCGTACAGGCTGCGGGTCAGGTACTGGCGCTTGAGCTCCTGCTCGGCACGGTCGGCCAGCGCGTTGTCGAACGGCTGGCCTTCACCGACGCCGAAATCCTTCAGCGCCTTGATCAGCACGTCCTTCTCGAATTCCTTGGTGCCGACGAAATCGATGCTGCTGATGATCGAGCGTTCCTCGACGACGACCACCACCACCGACCCGGCGATCTGGATGCGCACGTCCTTGAACAAGCCGGTGGCGAACAAAGCGCGCAGTGCCGCCACGCCTTTTTCGTCGTTGTAGTTGTCGCCGATGCGAAACGGCAGCGACGCGAACACGGTGCCGGCATCGGTGCGTTGCAGGCCTTCCACGCGGATGTCGGTCAGCTGGAAAGGTTCAACCGCCCACGCGTTGGCCCCGAGCAGACCCATCGCGAGAAACACGGAAACCAGGCGGGTTCGAAACGACGTCAGACAGAAGATGGTTCGCAAGATGGGTCGCATAAGGAAAATTAAGGCAGGCCCACGAGTCGGACCACGTCATTGAAGAGCGCGATGGACATCAGCATCAGCATGATCACCACCCCCCCGCGCTGCAGTCGTTCCAGCCACAACACCGAAACAGGGCGCCCTGTCGTCGCTTCGAAAAGATGGTACAGGAGGTGCCCACCGTCGAGCATCGGCAATGGCAACAGGTTCAACACACCGAGGCTGATGCTGACCACCGCGAGAAAACCGAGGTAGTAGGCCAGCCCGACGCGCACCGACTGGCCGGCGTAATCAGCGATGGTCAACGGGCCGGTGAGGTTTTTCAGCGAAGCCTCGCCGATCACCATGCGGCCGAACATCTTCAATGTCAGCACCGACATGTCCACCGTGCGGCGCACCGCTTGCGACAGACCGTCAAAGAAGCCATGTCGCACCAGGACCATTTCCGGCGGCCCGCCGATGAAGGCCTCGATGCGCCCGATGCGGCGCTCGCCATCGGCCACCGCGACGGGCTCGACATCGAGCTGCAGCCGCAGCGCACCGCGTTCGACCAGCCAGTGCTGCGGCGTGATGACACTCGCCGACCCGCTGGATCGGATCAGGTCGCGCAGGCTGGCAGCGTCGGCGATCGGCATGCCGTCTACCGACAGCACCCGGTCACCGGCGTGCAGACCGGCGGCCTCCGCCGCACCACCCGGCTTGATCTGAGCCATCACCGGCTCGGCATAGACACCGCCCAGTCCGATGCGCCGCATCAGTTGCGCATCGATGTCACGGCTGCCCAGTCGATCGAGTTCGAGGACCACCTGGCGCTCGTGCTGACCCTGGGCATCGACCACGCGCAGGTACAACGCCTCGCCGCGCAGCACCCCCTGCGTCACATGCCAGACCAGGTCGGTCATCGACTGCACATCGGTCCATGCCTCGCCGTCGGCCGAACCGGCCTGCACCCAGTCACCTGCCCGCAGGCCGGCCCGCTCGGCCATGCTGGCGACCACCGGTGAACCGAGCAACGCCTTCGGCTCGTTCATGCCGATCCAGTACGAGCTGGCATAGAGCGCCACCGCGAGCAGCAGGTTGGCGATCGGACCCGCCGCGACGATGGCGGACCGCTTCCACAGCGACTGGCGGTTGAAGGCGCGGGTCAGTTGCGCCGGATCCACCGGCGCCTCGCGCTCATCGAGCATGCGCACATAACCGCCCAGCGGCAGCATGGAGACGACGAATTCGGTGCTGTCGGGTGTGGCCTGACGCCGCCAGATCACGCGGCCGAAGCCGACCGAGAACCGCAGCACCTTGACGCCGCAGGCGACGGCAACACGGTAATGCCCGTACTCGTGCACGACGATCAGCACGCCCAGGGTGAACAGGAAAGCGAGCACGGTGATCATCGGGCGATGCGCTCCGCCCATTGCGACGCAGCACGGCGCACCCGAGTGTCGAGCGCGATCAAACCGTCGATCGAGGTGCATTCATCGGCCTGCGGCAGCACCGATTCGAGGATGCCGGCGTTGACATGATGAATCTGGTCGAAACCAATGGCACCCGCGAGGAACGCGGCCACCGCGACCTCGTTGGCGGCATTCAATACGGCGGTACTGCCTTCGGGCGCGCGCAATGTTTCCCAGGCCAGCGGCAGGGCCGGGTAGCGCCGCATGTCCGGTGGCTCGAAGCAGAGCGCTGCCAGCGACGGGAAGTCGAGCAGCCCGGCTCCCGATTCCATGCGTTCGGGAAACGACAAGCCGTAGGCGATCGGCACCCGCATGTCAGGCGTGCCGAGCTGCGCCAGTACCGAGTTGTCGCGGCACACCACCATCGAATGCACAATGCTCTGTGGGTGGATGACCACCTTGATCTGCTCAGGTGTCAGGTCGAACAGCCAGCGTGCCTCGATGACTTCGAGCGCCTTGTTCATCATGGTCGCTGAGTCGACCGAAATCTTGCGACCCATCACCCAGTTCGGGTGCGCGCAAGCCTGATCGGGCGTGACGGTGCCCAGGGTGTTCACATCGCGGGTGCGAAACGGCCCGCCTGAGGCGGTGAGGATGATGTGGTCGATGCGCGCAGCCCAGCGGCTGCGGTCTTCGGGCAAACACTGGAATATCGCCGAGTGCTCGCTGTCGATCGGCAACAGCTGCGCCCCGCCCTCGCGCACCGCCGCCATGAAGAGCGCACCGCCCACAACCAGTGCCTCCTTGTTGGCCAGCATCAGCCGCTTGCCCGTCCGCGCGGCGGCCAGGCAAGGCGGCAAGCCGGCCGCGCCGACGATCGCCGCCATCACTGCATCGACCTCGGGGTGCGAAGCCATCTCGCACAGCGCCTGTGCGCCGACCAGCACCGCGGTGGCGCTGCCGGCATCGCGCAGCTTCGCCTGCAGCGTTTGCGCCGACGCGGTGTCGGGCAGCACGGCGAAGCGCGGGCTCCACGCCAGGCATTGCGCCAGCAATTCATCGGTGCGATGTTGTGCGCTCAGCGCAAACACTTCGTAGCGATCGCGGTGGCGTGACAACACGTCCAGCGTGCTGCACCCGATCGAACCGGTCGATCCCAGGATGCAAACGCGCATGCGAGCTTGGTCGTGGTTGTTCATGTCACACCGAGATCAGGCTGTGGTCAGACGGAACTGAGGGCGAGCGCCAACGGAAACACCGGCAGCAAGGCGTCAACGCGATCAAGCACACCGCCATGGCCCGGCAGCAAGCCACTGCTGTCTTTGGCGCCAGCGTTGCGTTTGACCAGCGACTCGACCAGGTCACCCACCACCCCCATCGCCACCAGGAACACGCAGACCAGCACCAAACCAACGGGTCCGTACCGCAAGTACAGGTGGGTGAACAGGCTGGGCGAGTCCAGTACCCAGGTGCGATCGATGGCCATCCACAGCACCGCCAGCAGCAGCACGCCGAGCATGCCGCTCCACACGCCCTCCCAGCTCTTGCCGGGGCTGATCGCCAAGGCCAGCTTGCGCCGACCAAACGCCCGACCGCCGAAATAGGCGGCGATGTCGGACATCCACACCAAGCTGAACACCGACAGGATGAAATTGACGCCGATGGTGCGTGCGCCGGCCATCGCCAACCAGGCCAACCACAAGCCCACCAGTCCCAGCGCCCAGCGCAGGCCTTGCGGCAACAGGCCCCAGCCCGCCGGCCCGACCTTCAGCGACCAGCCCCCCCCCAGCACCCACCCCCCCATCGCCAGCCACCACGCCGTCGGCGGTGCGCTGCGTACCCAGCCGGCGCCCAGCGCCAGCGCACACGCGCCACCGAGCAGCACGACAAAGGCGACCGCGGTCAGCGCGCTGCCACCGTTGAGTCGCACCCATTCCCAGCCGGCCGCCGCAATGAACAGCACCGTCAACACCACAAAAGGCAATACCACCGGGGCAAACAGCGCAGGCAGGAACACACCCAGCAACACCAGGGCGGTGATGATTCGCTGCTTCAGCATGGTCAGCGTGCGAGCGGCAACTCAACGGCATGCGCATCCTTGATCGCTCCGAAGCGGCGGTCACGGCGGGCGTACTCGGCCAGTGCGGCATCGAGCTCGGCCTCGCCGAATTCAGGCCACAGGCAATCGGAAAAACACAGCTCTGAATAGGCCGCCTGCCACAGCAGGAAGTTGCTGATGCGCACCTCGCCGCCGGTGCGAATGAACAGATCCGGATCAGGCGCATGGCTCAGCGCCATGTAGCGGCTGAGCGTGGCCTCGTCCAGTTCATCGGCACGGATGCCGGCGCGGATCGCCCGCTGACAGGCCTGAACCACATCCCAGCGGCCGCCGTAGTTGAAGGCGACCGACAAAGTGATGCGGGTGTTGTGTCGGGTGCTGCTCTCGGCGTGGTCCCAGGCCTCGCGCACGTGGGCGGCGATGTCGGTTCGGTCGCCGACGATGCGCACCCGCACCCCGTTTTTGTGCATTACACCGAGGTATTTCGAAACCGCCAGCAGCACCAGCGACATCAGCCCGGACACCTCGTCATTCGGGCGTTTCCAGTTCTCGGACGAGAAGGCGAACACCGTCAGGTATTCGACGCCACGATCGGCACAAGCCAGCACCGTGTTGACCAGCGTGTCGACGCCCTGCTTGTGACCGAGAAAACGTGGCTTGAAGCGGCTCTTCGCCCAACGGCCATTGCCATCCATCACGATGGCAATGTGACGAGGAACCTCCGAGGCGTTCGGCAGAGCGCTCACTGAATCTGGCACCTCAAGAACTGACCGTCGCATGGAGCGAGGCGCGCGTCATACCGCCATCACTTCCGCTTCTTTGGCCGTCACCAGGCGATCGATCTCAGCGATCGTGCGATCGGTCAACTTCTGCATCTCGTCGAGCGACCGGCGTTCATCGTCCTCGGAAATTTCCTTGTCCTTCAGCAACCGCTTGGCGTGGTCGTTGGCGTCGCGGCGCAGGTTGCGCACGGCGATGCGGGCGTCCTCGCCGACGTTGCGAACGATCTTGGTCAGGTCCCGACGACGCTCTTCGCTCAAGGCCGGCATCGGCACGCGGATCAGGTCGCCCTGCGACGAGGGGTTCAGGCCCAGGTCGCTTTCGCGGATGGCCTTCTCGATCTTGGCGCCCATGCCTTTTTCCCAGGGCTGGACGCTGATCGTGCGGGCATCGACCAAGCTGACATTGGCCACCTGGCTGATCGGCACCGGCGAGCCGTAGTAGTCGACATGCACCTGATCCAAGATGCCCGGGTGCGCACGACCGGTGCGGATCTTGTGAAGCTCATTCTTGAATGCTTCGACCGAGCGGCTCATCTTCGCCTCGGCGTTCTTCTTGATCTCGGCAATGCTCATCGCCCTGTCCTGCTGATGTCGCTGTTCATATCGCTGCGGGTGTCGCTGTCTGCGCTCTCACACATGGACGAGCGTGCCTTCGTCCTC
>JANXTP010000008.1 GCA_025352345.1 Burkholderiales bacterium
TGCCGGCAAAGCAGTCGCTGGTGATGTTGCGGATGCAGTTGCCGCTGGTCTGGATGCCGTGCATATGGACGGCCGCCAACTGATCCATCACCTCGGCGCTCTTGTTCAGAGGAATCCAGTTGTATTGCAGGTTCTGGCGCGTCGTGAAGTGTGCATAGCCGCGGTCGTAGTCACGGGCAATGCGTGCCAGGCCGCGCAGTTGCGTCGAGCTCAGTTCGCCATAAGGGACCGCCACCCGCAGCATCGGGGCGTGACGCTGCACGTACCAGCCGTTCTGCAGCCGCAGCGCGCGGAACTCATCCTCGGGCAGGCGGCCGGCCAGGTGGCGATCGAGCTGATCACGGTACTGCGCGGCACGTTGCCGCACGAAGTGTTTGTCGAAGTCGGTGTAGGTGTACATCTTGAAGAGAGCGTCTCGATGTCGAAATTCAGTGGATGACCTTGAGGCCGGCCGTCACCAGTGACAGGCACAGCAGTGTGCGCACCAGTCGTTCGGGCATCTTGCGGGTCAATTGCGATCCGATCCAGATGCCGGGGATCGAGCCGATCAACAAGGAGCCGAGCAGTGCCCACTCGACATTGCCCAGCGTGGCATGGCCGATGCCTGCCACCAGCGTCAGCGGTACCGCATGGGCGATGTCGGTGCCGACGATGCGGTGCGCTGCCAGCTTCGGGTAAAGCAGCAAAATCAGTGTCGCGCCAATGGCACCGGCACCGATCGAACTGAGCGACACCAGCACGCCGAGGACAAAGCCGCACAAGATGGTCAGTGCGGGCCGGTTGCCGTCGTGAATCCACCGTTCGAGCCAGTGGCCGACCTTGACCCAGATTTGCTTGAACGCGACGGTGACCGCGGTCAGCAGCAACGCGATACCCAGCGAGAACGTCAGCGCGCTGGCCCAACCCTTGGTCAGGCCGGTCAGATGCATCAGCGCAATGGTCGCCAGAGACGCCGGAATGCTGCCCGACAACAGCAGCCGAACGATGCGCCACTCAACGTGTCCCGCCTGGTGATGTGAGGCAGAACCAGCCGTCTTGGTGATGGCGGCAAACCAAAGGTCGGTACCGATGGCCGCTGCAGGGCTCAGCTTGAACACCGACAACAGCAACGGCGTCATCAGCGAGCCGCCGCCGACGCCAGTCATGCCCACGATGGCACCGATGCCAAAGCCACTCACTATTGCCAAGAAATCCATCAACAGCCCGGAAGGTCTGGCACAGCGACGCGCCGGGCCTCAAAAACTCAAGCAGCGACTGTAGCGATGACCTTCAGATTGAAAAACCAAATTTTTAGACGACACGTATGCGAACTCGATATAAGGAAAGAGCAACGCTCATCGAAAACCGTCGCTGGTGAGACGCTGGCCATGAAAAAGGGAGCAGCCTTGCAGCATGCTCCCGCGGAATACACAGTGACGGGCTCCATCGCCGTGGATGGAGCCACGACCTCGCAAGATCAGTTTCGCTTCGTGACGCTCCGGCGCACACCGAACAGTCCAGCCAGAGCGACGCCGGCAAGTGCGAGCGAGCCCGGTTCAGGCGCTTTGCCTGGCGGCGGTGGCGGCACCACCGTGGCCGAGATGAAGTTCAGCTTGAAGGCGTCGTTGCCCTGACTGCACGTTGCGTTGGTGCCCGTCGAAGATTTGCACGCAGTCGTTCCGCCGTTCAGTGCGGTGTTAAACGTGCTGATCAGCCACCAACTCGATGCCTGAGTGGCACCGGTGTTGGCGGGCGAGCTTCCAAAAGGCAATGTGCTGTCAGGTGTCAAATCAGCATAGCTGCCGACCAGCGACCAGCCAGTCGAAATCAGATTTTGTTCGCCGTCGGTCGACCGCGGGGAACTGGTGGTGACGCGCCCCGGCGCGGAACTTCCACTCCAGCGCATCACCGTGATGTCTGCTTGGTTCCAAGGACCACCCTTCCAACCGATACCGATCTGGTTGAGGATGACGCTGGTCGAGCCGAAGTCCAGCAGCATCAAGTCTTGAGTGCCGGGATTCAAGGAATCGAAAGAGTGATCAGGCGGGAGAACGCCGATAAGTTCAGTTCGGCTGGCAGCCCCGAAACCGGAGTTGCCGTACTGCGCCATGTAAGCACTGGCGTAGTACTGGCCTGACGCTGGCGCAGTCAAGCCGTCAGTGCCGGTACCGCGATCTGCTGACCAAGCAGATGCTGTCGCCGTCACGCCTGTCGAGCCAGTGCAGTTATAGGAGTTGTTGTAGTCCCCGGCATATGTCGCGCTCTGTGTGCACCCGTTACCGCTGACGCTGCCGCTGAAAAGGTTCCAGGTCGCCTGCGCCATGGCCTGGCTGGAAAGCGCAGACCCAAACAACACGGCTGATATCCAGAGGAGGGTGGTACGGAGTTGTTTCATGATGCCTCCTGTTCTTCAAATAGTCGGTTATCAGCCAATTCAGAAACTCTACTGCTAAGTTTGCAAATTGTGGGCCAACTAAATATGCTTAATAAAATCAATTACTTACGTAAATTCTTCTGCTCGTCAGAACGGAAGTGTAAAGATTTGCGACATCGATTTGAACCCCTTACTTGAGGGTGGCAAGCAGTTGCTCGGCATCCTTGGCGCTGGCGAATAACCGGTCACCGCCGAGTGCGGCTTCGAGTTCTGTCCGCGCCTCGGCGGAGCGACCAGTGCTTGCCAGCACGGCGCCGAGGAAGTAGCGGGTGTCGCGGTTGGATGGGTCGCGCAGCCGGGCGTCTCGTAAAAGCTGGAGAGCACGGTCAGGCTGTCCCGCCTTGAAGGCGGCCCAACCGACGGTGCCGATGATGTGCGGCGCGGTGGGACTGAGCGCCAAGGCCTGTTCCGCGACCTTCAGTGCGCCCGAATCCTGAGTCAGCAGCATCACATTGGCCAGATTGTTCAGTGATTCGGCGTCGTTGGGAGCCACCTTCAGCAGGGCTTCGTAGGCTGCGCGGGCGGCCTTCAGGTTGCCGGCTCGCGCATAGCCGTCTGCCACCACCCGGCGAACCTCGAGGTCCTGCGGCCGAGCCTTGACCCATTGATCGGCCATTTGCAGCGCCGCCGCTGGATCGCTGCTTGCCAGGGTGCCGTACAAACGCAGCAGGCTCGCTGACGATTGTTCAAGCTGGTGGGCGCGGCGATAGGCCTCGATCGCCGCCTTGCGCTGACCTCGTGCCCTGGCCAGATCGCCTTGCAGGCCATAGCCGACGCCCGCTTTCGGATGGCCGGCGATGATCTGGCGCACCTGCTGATCGGCCTTGTCGAGCTCACCCTGGCGTATTTCGACTTCGGCCAGCAGCGCCTGCGCCGCGAGAAAATCGGGGCGCTCGATCAAGGCTTTGCTCAGGCTGTAGGCAGCGCCGGGAAAGTGACCAGCAGCAGACTGCAGCATGGCGATCTTGAGCAACAGTGTGGGATTCTGATTCGCGAGTGTGGCCGCACGGCTCAGGTTGGTGCGGGCTGGGACGATCTCGTTGTTGGCCAGATTGACGCGTGCCAGCATGACGAGGACAGGCAAGGCGTCGGGCGCCTTGGCCGTCAGGAATTTGGTGGCCTCCTTGGCGGCGGCGGGTTGGTTGTTGCGCAGCTGAAACTCCACCAGCGCCAAGGCGGGGTGCAGGTTGTCGGGCCCGCTGCTGTCCACCGCCTTCGAGAGCCAGCGTAGCGCCTCGGGTAGCTGGCCACGTCGCTCATGGAGCCGCGCCAGGGCGTCCATCGCATCGAGGTTTTTTTCGTCCCGCGCCAGCAGCGCATTCAGGCGGGCGGACGCGGTGTCGTAGGCTTTGTCGTCGATGTCGAGACCGGCCAGGTTCACCTGCGGTTGCGCGAAATTGGCATCGAGCTTGATCGCTGCCTCGTACGCCTGTCGAGCGCCGGTGCGATCGCCTGTCCCGGCTCGCGCCTGGCCCAGCAGGTTCTGCACGCCTGGATTGTTGGGGTTCAGTTTGACTAGGCTGTCGGCGACCTTCGCGCCGCGTGCAGCCTGGCCGCCCTTGATGTAAAGGTTGGCCAGCGCGACGCCAGCTTGAAGCTGGCGAGGGTCTTTCTGAAACGCGGCTTCGAGGGCACTCACGGCGCCGACGAATTTCCCGCTGCCCACCAGGCTCATGCCGAGCATCGTCTGGTATTCCGGTCGATCGTCGCCCCGCAGGGCGTCTTGCATCAGCTGGCTGGCGCGCCCGTAACGTCCCTGGGACATCTGCGCCGACGACAGCAGCAGCAGGGCCTGC
>JANXTP010000010.1 GCA_025352345.1 Burkholderiales bacterium
CCGACGGGGTGGGCACAGGTCTCGAACACGCCGCTCAAGTGGTACAAGAAGCACGTGCATGGCGGGGGGGTCCGGGCTCCGCTCATCATGCATTGGCCGGGTCACATCGAGCAGCCAGGCGAGATCCGCCATCAGTTCCATCACGTGATCGACATCGCGCCTACGGTGTACGACATCCTCGGCGTGGAAGTACCCACGCAGTTCGAAGGCGTGGAGCAGCTCCCCGTGCATGGCCTGCCGATGACCTACAGCCTCCAGTCGGCTGGCGCGCCGACGCGCAAAGAATCGCAGATCTTCGAGCTGCTGGGCGATCGGGCGATCTGGCACCGCGGCTGGAAGGCCGTAGCCCACCACACCAAGGGCAACGATTTCGAACGCGACACCTGGGAGCTGTACAAGCTGGACGAAGACTTCGCCGAGATCAAAGACCTCGCCGCCGCACATCCCGCCAAGCTTGCTGAAATGGTCGACCTGTGGTGGCAGCAGGCGAAGGACTTCAATATCCTCCCGCTCGACGACCGTGATTGGGAGCGCGCGGCCGAGCGGCTTAAGATGATGCCTACGCTGTCGTATGAACTGCATGGCGGCATGTCGCGTATCGACCGCCTCGCGTCGCCGGACATAACCGACCGCAGCTACCGGCTGACGGCGAGCTTCGACGTTCCGGAACGCGGCCCGCTCGAAGGGGTGCTGATCGCATGGGGCAGCCACTTCGGCGGCTTTGCGCTTTACCTGAAGGACGGCAAGGCGTACTACGAATATGTGTACTCGGAGTCGGTGACGCACCGCATCACCGCGGACTGGCAGCCCGCGAAGGGTCACGCGCGACTCGAGCTACTGGTGACGCGCACAGGCAAGAACGCTATTCACGCGTCGCTCAGCGCAAACGGGCGCGAGATCGGCAGAGTGGCAATCCCGCAGACCTGGCCGACGCACGGCACGACCGCGGGCTTGAATTGCGGACAGGACGCCGGCGCGCCGGTTTCCTACGCCTACGAAGCGCCGTTTCCCTTTACGGGAGCCGACCTGCGCGTCGCCGTCCAGCTGGCCACCGACAGCGAGAGCGAGCCCGGCGCCGCCTACAACACCGTGCTGAAAGAACAGTGAAATGACCAACGTCCAACCCCTGAAGGGCAAGGTAGCCGTGATCACCGGCGCGGGCCGGGGCATAGGCCAGGCGATTGCCATTGGCTTCGCTCGCGCCGGGGCGGCCGTATGCTGCACGGCGCGCACCGAATCGCAACTCGCCGGCACCGTCGAGCGCATCGAGGAGGCTGACGGTCGCGCCCGCGCCGTGTCGTGCGACGTGACAGATGTGGAGAGCGTCAAGCGCGTGTTCGCGCGCGCGCAAGAGGCGTTCGGCGGGGTCGACATCGTGGTGGCGTCCGCCGGGTCGGCGATCGAAAACAAATCGGTCGAGGAGTCGACGCCCGCGCTCTGGCGCGAGACCATCGATACCAACCTGCTGGGTGTATTCCACACGGCGCACGCTGCCGTGCCGCATCTCAAGCGCCGCGGCGGCGGGCACATCATCACGCTCGGCTCGGGCATGGGCCACCGTTCGTCGGCGACGCGCTCGGCATACGCCGCATCGAAGGCGGGACTGTGGATGCTTACGCGCGTGCTCGCGCAGGAACTTGCAGCTGCCAACATCTGCGTCAACGAACTCGTGCCGGGCCCCGTGCTGACCGACTTCATCCGGGGCCGCGAGGACCAGCTGCGCGCAATCGCCGCAGGCGGCGAGTGGATGAAGGAGCCCGAAGAGGTGCTGTCGCTGGCGCTCTTTATCGCAACGCAGCCGCTTAAAGGCCCCACTGGCCAGACCTTCAGCCTCGCGAGGCGCGAACTGTGAAACAAGCTAGTCAACCGAAACCCGAAGGCCTGGCGGCGGTAGAGTCGCAAGCCCATCACCCGGAGATGGCACGGACCCCCACGCTGCAGCGAAAGTCGCAAGGCGCGTTCAGGCCGGGTGCCGTCACCTATAACCTGCTGTCGCTCGCGGCCGGGCTGCTGGTGTGGCACTTCGCCGCAATCGCAATCGCGTCGCCGTTCTTCCCCGGCCCCGTCAAGATCTTGCAGGCTTTCCAGCGTCTTGCAATCGGCGGCGACATCATGGGCAACTCGCTCTGGGACCACTCGTGGGGCAGCCTGCACCGGGTGCTGGTCGGCTTCGGTGTCGCGGTGGTTCTGGGCGTACCTTTGGGTCTGCTCATGGGGCTGAAAGAGCGCATTTATATCTCCACGCGTTCGATCATCGAGCCCTTTCGCTTCATCCCGCCGATTGCCTGGATTCCGCTCGCGATCATCTTCTTTTCGGGCCTGCCGCGCTTTGCATTCCTGATCTTCCTGGGCGCGTTCTTTCCGATCTACACCGCTACGCACGTGGGCGTCTCGCGTGTCGAACCGATCCACCGCAAGGTGTTCATGGTCCACGGCGCGAGCAAGTTTCAGATCCTCATGCGCGTCGTGGTCCCGACCGTGCTGCCCGACATCTTCGGCGGCATGCGCGTTGCAATGGGCGCGGCATGGCTCACGATCGTGGCGGCCGAACTCACGGGTGGCACATCGGTGGGCCTGGGTCGCATGATGGTCGACTACGCCGAGCTCTTGAAGATTCCCGAAGTCATCGTTGGCATGCTGCTTGTGGGGGCGATCGGCTTTGTGCTCAACGAGGCGCTGCTGCTTGCTGAAAAACGCCTGTTCCGCTGGCGCTGGCAGGTCACCCTCTAACCCGCTCGAAGGAGTCGCAATGGCTGAACGCAAGATCAAGGTCCGTGTAAACGAATCGCATCGCTATGGCGATCTGAAGGTGCACGACCAGGTGAAATTCGATGTGTACGAAAACGAGTTCCTGTGCGTGTGCGGCCAGAGCGGCTGCGGCAAGACGACGCTGCTGGACATTCTGTCGGGCTTGCAAAAGCCCACCGAAGGCGAGGTGCTCATCGACGGCAAGCCTGTGGACCCCAAGAAGCAGAACATCTCTTTCGTGTTTCAGGAGCCGTCGAACCTGCCGTGGCTCACTCTGTGGGAAAACGTGGCGACGGGACTGCGCATCAAGAAGTACCCCGCCGACCAGATCCGCAGCATCGTCGACGACATCATTGGCGTGGTGGGCCTGCGCGGGTACGAGAAGTATTACCCGCACCAGATCTCCGGCGGGATGAAGCAGCGTGTGGCCATCGCGCGCGCGTTTGCGACCGATGCCGACGTGATCCTGATGGACGAGCCTTTCGTGAGCCTTGACCAGCACACACGCGAGAAGATGCAGCAGGAAATCCTGAATATCTGGGAGCACCGAAAACGCACGGTGATCTTCGTCACGCACAACCTCGAGGAAGCGGTCTTCCTTGGCGATCGTGTCGTCATCCTGTCCAACAAGCCGGCGTCGGTGAAGGACACCATCACGATTGACCTGCCGCGTCCGCGCGACGTGCTGAGCCCGCAGCTCAACGCGCTCCGCATTCGCTGCAGCACATCCCTGAACGAAACGCGGCTCGCTACGGCGTGACGCGGCTTTTATTGCAACTACTTCCCTGGAGATATCTCATGTTCACCCGATACCTGAAGGCTGCGGCCCTCGCCGCTGTGGCGCTCGCCGCTACGCTTGCACCCCTCTCACACGCGCAAACTCCGGTGGGCAAGCCGCTGCAGGTCATACGCCTGGCGGACCAACCCTCCGCTGAAGTGAGTTACGCAGTCGTGTGGGCGGCCGACGCGCTGGGCTACTTTGCCGAGGAAGGCATCCGCATCGAGCGCAAGACTTACGCCAACGGCCCGGCGGGCCTGCTCGAATTTGCGAATGGTTCAGTGGATGCGGCGATGGCCGCCATCGCGCCCTTCATGCAGTTCGCGGCCAGTGGGGGCGACTTCAAGATGGTCATTTCGCTTACAAAGGGCAACTCGGCGCTCGTCGGGCTGAAAAAATACAACTCGTATGCCGACCTGAATGGCAAGAAGGTAGGCGTTCCAGGGCTGGGGACCACGCACGACGCCGTGCTGTCGTACGTCGAGCAGTCTCAGAACCTCAAGTACCAGCGTGTCATGGGCAAGATCACGGACATCGCCGTGATGCTTGACAAGGGCGAGATCGATGCATACATCGGCTGGGAGCCGGCATCGGCAATGGCCATCGCGCAGAACCCCGAAAAGCTGCACTACATTTCGCAACTGCCGCCGATCAAGAACGTCGAGAGCCTTGAGATGATTGTGCAGACGAAGCTTGCCAAGGAAAAACCCGAGCTTGTCACCGGATACGTGCGCGCCATCCGCCGTGGCATCGAGTACGTGAAGAACAATCCGAAGGAGAAGGTGGCCGAGATCATCGTCAAGAAGATGGGCGACCCGAAGATGCTTGCCCTCGTGACCACGGCGTTGGACTCGGTGATTTTGACCGAGCCGCGGATTGACATGCCGTCGGTCCGCATCCTGATGCAGACGATCGCCAAGCAAGGCAAAATTCCTGCAGAGCGCGCGAAGGACGTCGACGGCTGGATGGCGCAATACATCGACTACTCGTTTCTCGATCGCGCCGAGAAGTCGCTCGGACTGGCGAAGTAAGGGCCGAGAGATGGGTGGCCTGAGGGCCAAGACCCGGATTACCGCATCTGGTCCACC
>JANXTP010000376.1 GCA_025352345.1 Burkholderiales bacterium
GAACGGCAAGCCGCCGCGGGCACCGAAGGACTGGACGCCGTCGTCCAGCCGCCCGAACGGCGGCCCGCAAGCCCCGTTGTCATCGGACAGCGCACCTGCTGCTGCTTGACGGCCACTGATCATCTTTCCACGGGGCTTCGGCCCCGTTTTCACTGGCGCTGTCTTATCAGACGCCTAACGGTGTCGATCTCAGCATTCCATGCTCTGGCAAACCACGCACCATCGGATCGATCTGTCCGTGCCCAAGGTCATGGGCATCGTCAACATGACGCCCGACTCCTTCTCGGACGGGGGGCAGTTCGCCAGTTCGTCTGCGGCCATTGAGCACTGCCGGAGACTGATCGACGAAGGTGCTGACATCCTCGACATCGGCGGTGAGTCGAGCCGGCCGGGTGCCGATCCGGTGTCGCTGGAAGAAGAGCGTCGCCGGGTTCTGCCGGTGCTCGAAGCGGTGCTCGCCATGGGACACCCGGTGTCGATTGACACCACCAAACCGGCCTTGATGTCCGAAGCTCTGGCGCTCGGCGTTGACATCGTCAACGATATCCATGCCCTGCAGGTGCCGGGTGCGCTCGACGTGGTGGCTGAGCATCCGAGTTGTGGCGTTTGCCTGATGCACATGCAAGGCGATCCGCCATCGATGCAGTCGCATCCCGGCTACACCGACGTGGTGGCCGAAGTCCGGTCGATGCTGCAAGGCCGGGTGAATGCGCTGTTGGCTCGCGGTGTTGTCGCCGATCGCCTCGTGATTGATCCTGGCATCGGCTTCGGCAAAACGATTGAACACAACGTCGAATTGCTGCGCCGGCAGCGAGAATTGCTGGCGCCCGGTCGTCCCTTGCTGGTCGGCTGGTCGCGCAAGTCGTCACTGGGCGCGCTGACCGGGCGTGCCGTCGGTGACCGCCTGTCCGCCAGCCTGGCGGCCGCCTTGGCTTCGGTGGCGCACGGTGCCAGCATCGTCCGTGTGCACGATGTGGCTGCCACGGTCGATGCATTGAAAGTTTGGCGCGCGGCCGGCTTGCCGATAACACCGGCTACGCTTGATGAATTGCGATGAGAGCGCAGCAACCATGACCAGAGTTCATTTCGGTACCGATGGCATCCGCGGCACCGTCGGTCAGTCGCCGATCACGCCGGATTTCATGTTGAAGCTCGGCCATTCGGTCGGCCGGGTGCTGAAGGCCTCAGACCCCAAGCCGACCGTGCTGATCGGCAAGGACACGCGCATCTCGGGGTACATGATCGAGTCGGCGCTGGAAGCCGGTTTTGCCTCGGCGGGTGTCGATGTGCTGCTGACTGGGCCTCTGCCCACGCCGGGTATCGCCTACCTGACGCGTGCCCTGCGGTTGAACCTGGGCGTGGTCATCAGTGCATCGCACAACCCGTTTGCAGACAACGGCATCAAGTTCTTCTCGGCGCGCGGTGAGAAGCTGCCCGATGAGTGGGAGTCGCTCGTCGAGGCCTCGCTCGAGCAAGCTCCGCAGTGGGTCGCTTCTGCCAGCCTGGGCAAGGCCCGCAAGCTGGAGGATGCACGCGGACGCTACATCGAGTTCTGCAAAAGCACCTTCGGCGGCGAGATGTCGCTCAAGGGTCTGAAGATCGTCGTCGATGCCGCCCACGGTGCGGCTTATCACGTGGCGCCGGCGGTGTTCCACGAACTCGGCGCCGAAGTCGTTGCCATCGGCTGCAGTCCGGATGGCATCAACATCAACGCGGGGTTCGGCGCCACCGCGCCAGCGGCCCTGGTTCAAGCGGTCAAGGAACACCGCGCCGACTACGGCATCGCGCTCGATGGCGACGCCGACCGCCTGCAACTGGTCGATGCGGCAGGCCGCCTGTACAACGGTGATGAACTGCTCTATGTGATGGTGACGGATCGTCTGGCGCAAGGTCAGGCCGTGCCGGGCGTGGTGGGCACCTTGATGACCAACCTCGCGGTGGAGTCCGCGCTGCGCCAACTCGGGGTCGGTCTGGTGCGTGCCCGCGTCGGCGATCGTTATGTCCTCGAAGGCCTGCTGGCCCGTGGCTGGAACCTCGGGGGAGAAGGCTCTGGCCACCTGCTGGCGCTCGACCGACACACCACCGGTGACGGCATCATCAGCGCGCTGCAGGTGCTGCAGGCGGTGTGCCGTAGTGGGGTGGCGCTGGCCGATCAGCTGCGCTCGGTCACGCTGCTGCCGCAGGTGATGATCAACGTGCGCTTGCGCGAGGGGCTGGACTGGAAGGCACACGACCCCTTGCACCGTGCCCAGCGTGAGATCGAGGCCGAGCTGGGCAGCTCGGGTCGCATCCTGATCCGTCCGTCGGGCACCGAGCCCTTGCTGCGGGTGATGGTCGAGGCCCGTGACCCGCAGGTGGCATCCCACTGTGCGCAACGACTTGCCCAGACCCTTGAGGGCTGAGCAAGCCTCACGACCTCACTTCTTGGCCTGGGGGATCAGCACCTGGTCGATGATGTGCACCACGCCGTTGGAGGCGTCGACGTCGGCCGTGGTCACCACCGCGTTCTCCACCGTCACGAAGTTGCCGGAGCGGTACAGCGACACCGGTGTGCCTTGCACCGTCGTGACCGGACCGTTCTTGACATCAGCCGAGGTCACTTTCCCGGGCACGACGTGGTACGTCAACACCGAGATCAGCAACGCCTTGTCTTTTGACAGCGCCTCCAGCGTCTTGGCCGGTACGGCCTTGAAGGCCTCGTCGGTCGGCGCGAACACCGTGTAGGGCCCGGGTTCCTTCAGCGTCTCGGTCAAGCCAGCGTCGTTGATCAATTTCGTCAGCGTCGACAGCTGCGGGGTGGCGGCGGTGGTGTCGCTGATCGTCATCGGTGCTGGCGGCGTCGCGCAGCCACTCAACGCCACGGCCAACAGCACGCTGCTCAGCAGCAATTTGCTTATCTTCATCGGGTAACTCCTGCGTGTGTGCGGGGAAAGAACAACGCGACGGACGCACGTTGCAGACTCGGAACCGACGCTGAAGTTATTGGAAATTTGTGACGTATCGATGAATTCAATATGACGATGCACTGAGCGATGACTTGGCGTGCGTACACGCCTGTCTCAGACTTTTTTGTTGAGAGATCGTCACGTGAATGTCACACAAGGCTCATAGAGTGAGGCTAACTTTTGTTCACAGCCCCCAACGGGCACAGAAAGGTTTTGACCATGACTTTCCCGCTGAATCGTGTTGCTTGTCTCTCGATGGCATTGATGACCATCGCAGGCGCGTCATTTGCGCAAGACATCACCGGGGCGGGTGCCAGCTTCCCCGCGCCGCTGTATGCGAAATGGGCAGACGCTTACAACAAGGCCACCGGCGCGCGGGTCAATTACCAGTCGGTCGGATCGGGGGCGGGCATCAAGCAGATTCGCGCCAAGACCGTCGATTTCGGCGCGTCGGACATGCCGCTGAAAGATGAGGACCTTGCCAAAGACGGCATGGTGCAATTCCCGACCGTGATCGGCGGCGTGGTGCCAGTGGTCAACATCAAGGGCATCGCCCCAGGGCAGATCAAGCTCACCGGGCAGGTGCTCGGCGACATCTACCTCGGCAAGATCACCAAGTGGAATGACGCAGCGCTGACTGCGCTGAACCCGGGTGTTCCGCTGCCCGATGAGGCCATCTCGGTGGTGCGTCGCGCCGATGGTTCGGGCACCAGCTTCATCTTCACCAACTACCTGTCTAAGGCCAATCCGGAGTGGAAGGCCAAAGTGGGTGAAGGCACGGCGGTGAACTGGCCGACCGATGCGGGCGGCAAGGGCAACGAGGGCGTCGCTGCCTTCGTCACCCGCCTCCCTAATTCCATCGGCTACGTCGAGTACGCCTACGTCAAGCAGAACAAGATGACCTACACCCAACTGAAGAACCAGGCGGGCACCTTCGTCAGCCCCGACGACGTCAACTTCAAGGCCGCTGCGGCTGGTGCCGACTGGACCAAGAGCTTCTACCAGGTGCTGACCGATCAGCCGGGCAAGGACGCCTGGCCCCTGACCGGTGCGACCTTCATCATGATGCACAAGTCGCAGGACAAGCCGGTCCAGGCCTCGAACTCGCTGAAGTTCTTCGAATGGGGCTACAGCAGCGGCGACAAGATGGCCGCCGATCTGGAATATGTGCCCTTGCCTGACGCCGTCAAGGCGCTGGTGCGCAATCAGTGGGCTGACATCAAGGATTCTGCCGGCAAGGCCATCGCCTACAAGTGATGGAACTGCCGACAGCCAAGGCTGTCGGCAGTTCCCGCCGGACCTCGCTCAGTCTGCGTACCCTGGAGAAATCGTGGCCGCTACACTCCCCGCCTCTCCCTACGACAACAAGAACATGGAACGGTCCGACCCGATGGACAGGCCTCCCGAGGAGCGTCGGTCGTCTCCGTGGATCGACAAGGTGTTTTCGGCAGCGGCACATGGTGCCGCGCTGCTGACGTTGGCGCTGTTGGTCGGCATCATCGGCTCCCTGGTAGCGGGTGCCTGGCCGGCCATCTCCAAGTACGGTCTGAGCTTCCTGTGGCGCAGCGAGTGGGACCCGGTCCAGGAGAATTTCGGCGGGCTGGTGATGATCTACGGCACGCTGATGACCTCGTTCATCGCGCTGCTGATCGCGGTGCCGGTCAGTTTCGGTGTCGCGCTGTTTCTGACCGAACTGTCGCCGAACTGGTTGCGCCGGCCACTGGGTGTCGCGGTCGAATTGCTGGCCGCGGTGCCGTCGATCGTCTACGGCATGTGGGGCTTGCTGGTGTTCAGCCCAGTGCTGTCGACCTACGTCCAGCAGCCGCTGCAAAAGCTGCTGGTCAATGTGCCGGTGCTGCGCGAACTGGTGTCGGGCGCACCGGTGGGCATCGGCATCTTGTCGGCCGGCATCATCCTCGCGATCATGATCATTCCGTTCATCGCCTCGGTGATGCGCGATGTGTTTGAGATCACCCCAGCGATGTTGAAGGAGTCGGCCTACGCACTCGGCTCGACGACCTGGGAAGTGGTGTTCAAGATCGTGCTGCCATACACCAAGACCGGCGTGATCGGCGGCATCATGCTGGGCTTGGGGCGTGCCATCGGCGAGACGATGGCGGTGACCTTCGTGATCGGCAACTTCAACCAGCTCAACAGCCTGTCGCTGTTTGAGGCGGCCAACAGCATCACCTCGGCACTGGCCAACGAATTCGCCGAGGCCGGAGAGGGCTTGCATCAAGCCTCGTTGATCTACCTCGGGCTGGTGCTGTTCTTCATTACATTCGTCATCCTGTCGCTGTCCAAGCTGCTGCTGGCGCGACTGCGCAAGAACGAGGGCAGCCGGTCATGAGCACCGACAATGCATTGCAGGTTTCACGCCTCGCCAGACACCGCAGCCGCAAGACCGTCAACGCGGTGGCGATGGTGCTGTGCATGAGCGCCATGGCCTTCGGCCTGTTCTGGCTGGCGTGGATCCTGATCGAAACCGTGCGCCTGGGCATCGGCGGCTTGACGCTGTCGATCTTCACCGAAATGACGCCACCGCCGCAGGCGGAAACCGGTGGTTTGCTGAATGCCGTCTTCGGCTCGCTGGTGATGGTGACGCTCGCCACCCTGCTTGGCACGCCAATCGGCGTGATGGCGGGTGTGTACCTCGCTGAGTACGGTCAAAAGACCTGGCTGGGCAACACGACCCGGTTCATCAACGACATCCTGCTGTCGGCGCCGTCGATCGTCATCGGCCTGTTCATCTACACCGTGGTGGTGGCGCCGATGAAGTCGTTCTCGGGTTTTGCGGGTGTGCTGGCGCTGGCCCTGATCGTGATCCCGGTGGTCATCCGCACGACCGAGAACATGCTGTCGTTGATTCCCTCTGCGCTGCGCGAGGCGGCCTATGCGCTGGGCACGCCGAAGTGGAAGGTCATCCTGGCCATCACCTTGAAATCCGCGCGGGCCGGCGTGATCACTGGTGTGCTGCTGGCAGTGGCGCGCATTGCGGGTGAAACCGCGCCGCTGCTGTTCACCGCGCTGTCGAACCAGTTCTGGTCCTCCAGCCTGGGGCAGCCGATGGCGAGCCTGCCGGTCACCATCTTCAAGTTCGCACTCAGTCCCTATGAAAACTGGCAGAAGTTGGCCTGGGCCGGGGTGTTCCTGATCACGCTCGGGGTGCTGACATTGAACATCCTCGCACGCGTGCTGTTCCGCAACAAGAGCTGACAACCGGAGGCCTGCACCATGGACAAGAAAGTCGACGTTGCGGTGAACGAGAAGATCAAGATTTCGGTGCGCAACCTGAATTTCTATTACGGGAAATTCCATGCGCTGAAGAACATCAACCTCGATCTGCCGGAAAAGAAGGTCACCGCCTTCATCGGCCCCTCGGGCTGCGGTAAATCGACGCTGCTGCGCACCTTCAACCGCATGTTCGAGCTGTACCCGGAGCAGCGTGCCGAGGGCGAAATCCTGCTCGATGGTGAAAATATCCTGACCTCGAAAAAGGATGTGTCGTTGATGCGTGCCAACGTTGGCATGGTCTTTCAGAAGCCGACGCCCTTCCCGATGTCGATCTACGACAACATCGCCTTTGGCGTGCGTCTGTTTGAGACCTTGCCACGCGCCGAGATGGACGAGCGGGTCGAATGGGCTCTGAAAAAAGCGGCCTTGTGGAACGAGGTCAAGGACAAGATCAACCAGAGCGGCTCCGGGTTGTCCGGCGGTCAGCAGCAGCGCCTGTGCATTGCGCGAGGCATCGCGATCAAGCCGGAGGTGCTGCTGCTCGACGAGCCGTGCTCGGCGCTGGACCCGATTTCCACTGGCAAGATCGAGGAGCTGATCCACGAGCTGAAGTCCGATTACACCGTGCTGATCGTCACCCACAACATGCAGCAGGCGGCGCGCAGTTCGGACTACACCGCCTACATGTACCTGGGCGACCTGATCGAGTTCGGCCCGACCTCGGAGCTGTTCATGAAGCCGAAGAAGAAGGACACCGAGGACTACATCACGGGACGTTTCGGTTGATGCACCTCACAGACCACTCAGGGAGTCACCATGACTGAAAAACACCTCTCCACCCAGTTCGACACCGAACTCAGCGGTATTTCTACCCGCGTGCTGGAGATGGGCGGCCTGGTCGAGTCGCAGGTCGCTCAGGCGGTCTATGCGCTGACGCATTTCAGCGCCGAAACCGCATCGCAGGTGCTGGTGCTGGAAGAGACCGTCAACACGATGGAAGTCGAGATCGACCGTGACCTCTCCAGCATCATTGCGCGACGCCAGCCTACCGCGCGCGATCTGCGCCTGCTGATCGCCATCAGCAAGACCATCGCCAACCTCGAGCGGGTCGGCGACGAAGCCGCCCGCGTCGCGCGCACGGTGCAACGGCTGATCAACACAGGTGTGTCCAGTCGCCTGCGCCTGCCGGTGGCTGACCTGAAGTTCGAATCCGAACTGGCGATTGCCCAGTTGCGCAAGGCGCTGGATGCCTTCGCACGGCTCGATGTCGAGAAGGCATTGGAAGTGCTGAAGCAGGACGATCAGATCGATCAGGAATTCGAAGGGTTGATGCGCAAGCTGATCACCTTCATGATGGAAGACCCGCGCACGATTTCATCGAGTATCGACCTGGTGTTCGTCGCCAAGGCCATCGAGCGCGTCGGTGACCACGCCAAGAACCTCGCGGAGCAGATCATTTACATCGTCAAGGGGACGGATGTGAGGCACAACACCGTCGAGGAAGTAGAGACCATGGTGCGATGAACAACCTGTCTGGGAGCCCACTATGAGCCGCGTTCTGGTCGTCGAAGACGAGTCGGCAATTGCCGAGCTGATCTCCATCAACCTGCGCCATGCCGGCTACGACGTGACGATCGCGTCCGATGCCGATCAGGCGCAGATCGAAGTCGACGGCGTGCTGCCCGACCTGGTCGTGCTGGACTGGATGCTGCCCGGGCAATCGGGGCTGGTGCTGGCCAAGCGCTGGCGCGGTCAGGCACGCACCCGCGAATTGCCGATCATCATGCTGACTGCGCGTGCCGAAGAAGGCGACATGATTTCCGGCCTCGATGCCGGCGCCGATGACTACCTGACGAAGCCCTTCTCGACCAACGAGTTGCTGGCACGCATTCGCGCCGTACTGCGCCGCAAGGCGCCCGAGGCGCTAGACACGCTGGTCGATGTGGCCGGCCTGAAGCTCGACCCGTCGACGCGCCGGGTGGCCCGTGACGACCGGGAGGTGCGCGTCGGGCCGACCGAATTCCGCCTGCTGCATTTCTTCATGACGCATCCTGAGCGGGTGCACAGCCGCGCACAGCTGCTGGATCGGGTGTGGGGCGACCATGTGTTCATCGAGGAGCGCACGGTCGATGTGCATGTGAAGCGCTTGCGTGAAGCTCTGGAGCCTGTGGGCTGCTCGCGGATGATCGAGACGGTTCGTGGCGCAGGCTATCGCCTCACGCAACAGGTGCAAGCGTTGTCCAGCTGAATTGAACGAGCGTCACTGAATGGGCTGGCTTTTCCCTCGCTTGCTGGCCGCCACGGTGAGTGTTGTGGTGGCCGGCTGGGTCGGCTGGCTCGTCGGTGGCGCATGGCAGTTTCCGTTGCTGGGCACCATGGTGGGTGCTGTGCTGGGGGTGCAGGTGTATGCGCTGATCGATGCGTGGCGCGGACAGCATTTCCTGAAGTGGCTGCAATCGCGCAACGCGATGGCTCTGCCGCGTGACAGTGGCTTCTGGGGCGAGGTCGGTTACCGCGTCGACCGTTCGACGCGCTCGCTCGAACAGAAGATCGACCTCGAACAGACCCGACTTGATCAATTTCTGTCGGCCATCGAAGCCTCGCCAAACGGCGTGATGATGCTCGATGTCAATGATCAGATCGAGTGGTGCAATTCGGTGGCTGCCGACCATTTCGGCATTGACCCGCAACGCGATCGCCTGCAGCCGATCACCAACCTGGTTCGCGCGCCGATCTTCGTCGCCTACCTGCAAGCTGGGCTGTTCGACGAGGCTGTCACCTTTCCCGGGCCAGGGGCGCGCGGCACGGTGTCGGTGCTGATCAAACCCTATGGCGATGCAATGAAGCTGGTGCTGTCGCAAGACATCACTGAGCGCGAACGCAACGACAGCATGCGGCGTGGCTTCGTCGCCAATGTGTCGCACGAGATCCGCACGCCGCTGACGGTGCTCTCGGGCTTCATCGAGACGATGTCCAGCCTGCAACTGACCGAAGTCGAGCGTCGTCGGGTCATCGAGCTGATGGCGCAGCAGGCGCAGCGCATGCAACACCTGGTCGGCGATCTGCTGACGCTGGCGCAGTTG
>JANXTP010000022.1 GCA_025352345.1 Burkholderiales bacterium
GTATGGGCAGCCGTGGCAATCGCCCGATGCAACTTAGCGGGACGTTGATGTGGAAGCTGGCGCTGGGAGACGTCGTCGGCGTTCGAGCACTCTGGCCCGAATACGAGGCAATGTTTTTGTCGGAAGAGTCTCCCACCCTGAGCGTCATGCATGTACGGCTCGCCAGTGCCCTGCTGTTGGCCGAGGGCGATGCGGCCGGCGCGGCGGCCGTAGTGCGAAGCTGGTTGCACAGTGGCAACGCCAGACAGGCCGGATTCGAATTGCAGGTGCTGGTTCCGCTGGTGGACGCGCTGCTGGCCAAGGGAGATCTGGGCGGGGCCCTGCGCGCCAGTCGTCGCGCCGCGCGTCAACATCAGGCGCAGGGTTTTGCGCGTGCCCAATATGGGCAAAGTCAGGACGTTTGGTGGGCGCATACACGCGCTTTGACCGCCAATGGCCTGCCCGACGAGGCTTGGGCCTCGCTGCAACGGGCGCACGGCATGGTGCTGGACGCAGTGCGCAACTTGCACGACGAAGGCCTGCGCCGGAGTTACCTCAACAAAGTGGAGACCAACCGCGAAATCGTGCGTGCCTGGCTGCGCGAGTCGGCCCAACGTGGCTTGCCCGAGGCCCAGCGCCTGGCTCACCTGGCCATAGACAGCAATCTGGGTGAACCCTTCAAGCGGCTGGTGGACACCGGCATGCGCCTCAACGAATTGCGCGGCGCGCATGCGTTGCACGAGTTTTTGATCGACGAAATCACCGAGCTCAGCGGCGCCGGGCGGGTGCTGTTGCTGCTCGAAGACGAAGGCACCGTGTCACTGGCAGGGTCCCTTATGCCGGCAGGTGAAGACGTGGCCGGCTTGCTGCACGTCATCCACCCCTGGCTCGACGAGGCGCGCCGAACGCGCGCCGTCAGCCTGCGGCACGGGCCGGAGGGCGCAACGGCGGTGGACCAGCGCTCCTGCCTGATCGCGCCGTTGGTGGCGCAGACCCGGCTGCTGAGTTTTGTGTATGCCGATATCGAAGGCGCTTTCGGCCGTTTCAACCACACCGACCGGGACTTGCTGGCGATGCTGGCTGCGCAGGGCGCGGTGGCGCTGGCCAACGCGCGCTGGGCCAATGCGCTCGAGCGCAAGGTGGAAATGCGCACTGCCGAACTGCGGGAAACGCTGGCGGAGCAAACCGCCACGGCCGAAATTCTCAAGGTCATCAGCAGTTCGCCGACCAACGTTCAACCGGTATTTGAGGCGATCGTCGATGCCGGCCGGCACCTGCTCAAAACCCATTTCGCGGCCGTATTGCAATGCGCGGGTGACAAATATGGCCTGGTGGCGATGGCGGTTGAAGGCCAGCATCGCACCGCGTCCCGGCAGTCGCTGTTCGACATCGATATCGACCCTGCACAAACGTTCCCTTCGCAGGTGATGCTGGGCAAGAAAATGCTGCTCATCCCGGACTGGGACGCGATAGAGCTGCCAGCGCACGAAGAGCCGGTGCGGGTACGCTGGAATATCCGTTCGGCATTGCTGTTGCCACTATTGCGCGGCGATGAATGTATTGGGGTATTGGCGCTGGGGCGGCAGGTTGCGGGCGTTTTCTCGGACAAGGACATCGCGCTGGCCCAATCCTTTGTGGACCAGGGCGTGATCGCGATCGAGAACGTGCGGCTGTTCAACGAAGCGCAGGAAGCCCGCATCGAAGCTGAAGGCGCGCGTATGCAGGCCGAGGATGACCGGCGGCTGGCCGAGACCGCTAACCAGGCCAAGAGCGCCTTCCTGGCCACCATGAGCCACGAGATCCGCACACCGATGAACGCGGTGATCGGCATGAGTGGGCTGCTGCTGGACACGGTACTTAGCGACGAACAGCGCGACTTCGCATCCACCATCCGCGACAGCGGCGACGCGCTGCTGACCATCATCAACGACATCCTGGACTTCTCCAAGATCGAGGCCGGGCGCATGGACATAGAGGCGCGCCCGTTTGACCTGCGCGAATGCGTGGAAGCGGCGATGGACCTGATCGCGTCCCGCGCGGCCGAGAAAGGACTCGACATCGCCTACCAGTTTGAGAGCGGCAGTGCAGGCGAGGTGCCGGCTGCGATTGTGGGCGACGTGACACGTCTGCGCCAGGTGCTGCTGAACCTGCTGTCGAACGCCGTCAAATTTACCGACAGTGGCGAGGTGGTGCTCAGCGTGCACGCCGAGGGCGAGCAGCTGCACTTCGCGGTGCGCGACACCGGCATCGGTCTGTCCGAGGCCGGCAAGAGCCGCCTGTTCCAGAAGTTCAGCCAGGCGGACAGCAGTACCACGCGCAAGTACGGCGGCACCGGCCTGGGCCTGGCCATCAGCAAGTTGCTTGCCGAGCT
>JANXTP010000057.1 GCA_025352345.1 Burkholderiales bacterium
GGGCCGGGCAAGCCGCTGGACACGAACCACTTCTTCGTCATCGGCATCAACAACCCGGGCTCGTGTTTCGGCTCAACCGGCCCGACGCACCTCAATCCGGCCACACAACAACCTTATGGTGCCGACTTCCCTGTCGTGACGGTCGAGGACTGGGTCGATGCGCAGGCCCGGTTGTGCGATGCGCTCGGCATTGACAAGCTCGCCGCGGTGATCGGTGGCAGCCTGGGCGGCATGCAGGCGCTGTGCTGGGCGATGCGCTACCCGCAGCGGCTTGGGCACTGCATCGCGATCGCCACTGCACCCAACCTGTCGGCGCAGAACATCGCCTTCAACGAAGTTGCCCGGCGCGCCATCGTCACCGACCCCGACTTCCACGGCGGCCACTACCTGGCGCATGGCACGGTGCCCAAGCGGGGCCTGCGCGTGGCGCGGATGATCGGCCACATCACCTACCTCAGCGACGACACGATGGACGCCAAGTTCGGCCGCAACCTGCGCGCGGCTGTCTCTGGGGTGACAGACGGCGTGCAAGCCAGAGACGGTGCCACCCCGCGCTACACCACGCAGGACATCGAGTTCGAGATCGAGAGCTACCTGCGCCACCAGGGCGACAAGTTCAGCGAGTACTTCGATGCCAACAGCTACCTGCTGATCACCCGGGTGCTCGACTACTTCGACCCGGCGCGCGAACACGGCGGCGATCTGTCGGCCGCGTTTGCACAGGCCAGCGCGAAGTTTCAGCTCATCAGCTTCACCACCGACTGGCGCTTCTCGCCAGGGCGTTCGCGCGAGATCGTCAAGGCACTGCTCGACAACCGGCTCGACGTGAGTTACGCCGAGATCGCGGCACCCCATGGCCACGATGCCTTCCTGCTCGACGACCCGCGCTATCACGGTGTACTGCGTGCGCGCTTCGATCGCATCGCTCGCGAGATCGACACCGATTCGCGTCCGCTGAGCGGCATGAGGATCGCGACATGAGCGACCGTCACGACCTCAAACTGATCGCCGGCCTGGTGCCGAACGGTTCGCGTGTGCTCGACCTGGGTTGCGGCTCGGGCGAGACCCTCGCCTACCTGTGCGACCGCCGCGCGTGCAGCGGCTACGGCATCGAGATCGCCGACGCCAATGTGCTGGCCTGCGAGCAGCGCGGCGTCAACGTGATCCAGCTCAACCTCGAAGAGGGCCTGGCGATCTTCGACGACCAGAGCTTCGATGTGGTGCTGCAAATCGACACCCTGCAACACCTGCGCAATACCGAGCGGATGCTGATGGAAACCGCGCGGGTGGGCCGCATCGGCATCGTCAGCTTCCCGAATTTCGCGCACTGGGCGAACCGGCTGAGCGTGGTACAAGGCCGTATGCCGGTGACCAAGGCGCTGCCCTACGAGTGGTACGACACGCCGAACATTCGCGTCAGCACCTATGCCGATTTCGAGGTGCTGGCGCGCCGCTGCGGGCTGCGCATCCTCGATGCGTTCGGCATCCGACATGGTGAGTGCGTGCGGCACTGGCCGAACCTGATGGCCAGCGTGGCGGTGTTCAAGTTCGAGCGCGCTTAGCCCCGGCCGTGGTGGGCACCGGTCTGGGCTGTGCCAGCCCCGCCAGGTAGGCGTTGAGTGCGTGCGTGCCGACCTTGACCAGATCGAAGGCCTTCGGGTCAAGCAACCAGTTCTCGATCAGCCCGGAGATCAGCGCATGCAGCGCAATCGCACTGGCGCGTGCTGGCACCCGGCGATCGATCTGCCCCTCAGCCATGGCGCGCTTCAGGCCGATGGCCACCTGATCGATCAAACCGACGCGGGTGGCAACACGTTTGTCGCGCACAGCCAGCAACTCGTCCACGTATTCAAGCTTCTGCATCTTGATCACGAACACACGCTGCACCTGAGGGCAGGCCACCGTCTTGCGCAGCGCGTTGAGCAGGCTGTTGCGCACCTCGTGCAGTGGATCGACGGTGTTCGGATCGGCCGACCGGCTGATCGCTTCTTCGAGCGGCAAGGTCACGCGCTGGAACATCGCGTTGACCAGATCGGCCTTGTTGTCGAAGTGCCAGTAGATGGCGCCACGCGTCACGCAGGCGGCCTGGGCAATCTCTTGCAGCGAACAGCGCGACACGCCGCGCTGCTCGAAAACGAGCTCCGCCGCATCCAGGATGCGGTCGCGGGTGATCAGCGCGTCCTCCTTGGTCTTGCGTGCCATCGAGGGCCTCCAGAGCTCTTAAACATACAGACACGAATGTATGTAGACTAGCCTCTTTTCGTTCGGATGGTGATCCGAATCAACCCGCCCGCTGCCCGCTTTGCCGCGCAAAAGGCGCCCTCAGAGGACAACGCCGCATGCCTGCGCAGACCCGAGCTGGTTTCCCCCTCACCGCGCTGCTCACGGCCCTGCTGTGCGCGTCGGCAGCGGTCGGGCTGTCGGGCTGCGGCGCGAAATCCGCGGAGGGTCCGGCCAGCGCCCCGGCGCCAGCGGTCGGCGTGATCACCGTGTCGCCGCAGTCGGTGGGCCTGACCAGCGAACTGCCGGGCCGGCTGGAGGCCACCCGCATCGCGCAGGTGCGCGCCCGTGCGGCCGGCATCCTGCTCAAGCGTGCGTTCCGCGAAGGCAGCGACGTGAAAGCCGGCCAGCTGCTGTTCCAGATCGACGCCGCACCGTACCGCGCACAACTGCAAAGCGCGCAGGCCGCACAGGCCCGTGCCGAGGCCAACCGCGAACAGGCGGGTGCGCAGGCGGAGCGCTACAGGCCGCTGCTCGACGCCCACGCGATCAGCCAGCAGGACTACATCAACGCGGTCGCGTCGTTCAAGCAGGCGGACGCCGATGTGGCGTCGGCGCGCGCCGCCGTGACCACCGCGCAGATCAACCTCGGCTATGCGTCGGTGACCGCGCCGATCTCGGGCCGCATCGGCCGTGCGCTCGTCACCGAAGGCGCGCTGGTCGGCCAGGGCGATGCGACACCGCTCGCGCTGGTGCAGCAGATCGATCCGATGTATGTGAACTTCACCCAGTCGACCACCGAGGTGCTGCGGCTGCGCAAGGCAATCGACGCCGGCAAGCTGCAACGCAGTGGTGCGGCCGATGCCGGCACGGTGCAGGTGGTGCTCGAAGACGGCAGTGTCTATGCCGCACCGGGCAAGCTGCTGTTTTCTGACCTGACGGTGGACACCACCTCGGGCCAGATCACCTTACGCGCCGAGGTGCCCAACCCGTCGGGCTTGCTGCTGCCCGGCACTTATGTGCGAGTGCGGATTCAGCAGGCACAGGCCGCTGATGCGGTGCTGGTGCCGCAGCAGGCGGTGACGCGCTCCCCACAAGGCGACAGCGTGCTGGTGGTTGCCACCGATGGCAAATTCGCGCCGCGCCCGGTGAAGATCGGCGGCGCGCAGAGCGGCCAGTGGGTGGTGCTCGCCGGGCTCAAGGCGGGCGATCAGGTGATGGTCGACGGCTTCCAGAAGCTGCGCGGTGTGACGGTGGTGAAGCCGGTGCCGTGGCAGCCCGCGGCGTCTGCCGCATCCTCGTCCAAGCCAACGAACTGAGGGCTGCGCCATGGCCCAGTTCTTCATCAACCGGCCCATATTCGCCTGGGTCATCGCACTGTTCATCCTGCTGATTGGCGGCGTCGCGATCACGCAGCTGCCGATCGCGCAGTACCCGCCAGTGGCACCACCGGCCATCGTCGTCAACGTCACCTACCCCGGGGCTTCTGCGAAGACGCTGGAAGAGACCGTCATCGCGGTCATCGAGCGAGAGATGAACGGCTCGCCCGGCCTGATCTACATGGAATCAGTCACCCAGGCCGACGGTAGCGGCGCCATCACGCTGAGCTTCGAGCCCGGCACCAACCCCGATCTTGCTCAGGTCGACGTGCAGAACCGGCTGGCCCGTTCCGCGCCGCGGCTGCCGCAGTCGGTGACGCAGCAGGGCGTGCGGGTCGACAAGGCGAATGCCAATTTCCTGTTGTTCATCATCCTGTCGAGCACCGACAACTCGCTCGACCCCGTGGCGCTCGGCGACTACGCAGCGCGCAATGTGGTGCCCGAGATCCAGCGCGTTTCCGGCGTCGGTCAGGCCACGCTGTTCGGCACCGAGCGCGCGATGCGCATCTGGATCGACCCGGCCAAGCTGGTCGGCCTGAAGCTCTCGTCGGCCGATGTGAATGCGGCCATCGCGGCGCAGAACGCCCAGGTCGCCTCGGGCACCATCGGCGACCTGCCCAACACCGCCGACCAGTCGATCTTCGCGACCGTGGTCGTCAAGGGCCAGCTGACCACGGCCGAAGATTTCGGCAACATCCTGCTGCGCGCCAACCCGGACGGTTCCCGCGTGCGGCTGAAGGACGTGGCGCGCGTCGAGCTCGGCGCGCAGACCTACGGCGCACGCAGCGCCCGGCTCAACGGCGCGCCCTCCAGCGGCGTTGGCGTGCAGCTGTCGCCGACCGCCAATGCGCTGTCCACCGCCACCGCGGTGAAGAAGCGCCTGGCCGAGCTGGCGCCATACTTCCCGCCAGGCGTCAAAGCCACCATCCCGTACGACAGCTCGCTGTTCATCAGCATCTCGGTGAAGCAAGTTGTCGAAACCCTGGTCGAGGCGGTGGTGCTGGTGTTCCTGGTGATGTTCCTGTTCCTGCAGAACATCCGCTACACGCTGATCCCGACGCTGGTGGTGCCGATCGCGCTGATGGGCAGCTTCGCCTCGCTGCTGGCACTCGGTTTCTCGATCAACGTTCTGACGATGTTCGGCATGGTGCTGGTGATCGGCATCGTGGTCGATGACGCGATCGTCGTGGTCGAGAACGTCGAGCGCATCATGAGCGAGGAAGGGCTGTCACCGCTGGCTGCGACCCGCAAGGCGATGGGTCAGATCTCGGGTGCGATCGTCGGTGTCACCGTGGTGTTGATCTCGGTGTTCGTGCCGCTGGCTTTTTTCAGCGGCGCCGTGGGCAACATCTACTGCCAGTTCTCGGCAGTGATGGTGAGCGCGATCGCGTTCTCGGCCTTCCTCGCGCTGTCGCTGACACCGGCCCTGTGCGCCACGCTGCTCAAACCAGTCGAGGCCGGCCACCACCACGCGAAGACTGGCTTCTTCGGCTGGTTCAACCGCGGCTTCTCGCGCACCGCCAAAAATTACGAAGGGCTCGTGGCGCGCATCCTGAAACGCGCCGCCCGCTACCTCGTCATCTACGCCGCGATCATTGCGGTGGTGGTGCTGATGTTCAACCGCCTGCCGACCTCGTTCATCCCGAACGAGGACCAAGGCAACATCCTCGTCAATGTGCAATTGCCGCCGGGCGCCACGCAAGGTCGCACGACCGAGGTGATGAAGCAGGTCGAGGACTACATGCTCAAGCAGCCTGATGTGGAAAGCATGATCAGCGTGCTCGGCTTCAGTTTTGCGGGCACCGGCCAGAACGCCGCACTCGGCTTCGTGACGCTGAAGGACTGGGATCTGCGCCCCGGCAAGGACCAGAGCGCGCAGGCGCTGGTGGCGCGGGCCTTCGGTGCGCTGGGGCAGATCCGCGATGCGTTCATCTTCCCGGTCAGCCCGCCGGTCATCCGCGAACTGGGCCGCTCGAACGGTTTTGCGATGCGCCTGCAAGATCGCGGCGGCAACGGCCACGACGCCCTGCTCGCAGCGCGCAACCAGCTGCTGGGCATGGCCGCCAAGAACCCGCTGCTGATGTCGGTGCGACCGGACGGCCTGGAAGACGCGCCGCAGCTGCAGCTGGACATCGACCGCGACAAGGCCGCTGCGCTGGGTGTGAGCTTCGCGGCGATCAACACCACGCTGTCCACCGCGCTGGGCTCGTCGTATGTCAACGACTTCCCGAACGCCGGTCGGCTGCAGCGGGTGGTGGTGCAAGCCGACGCCCCGGCGCGGATGCAGCCCGACGACCTGCTGCAGCTCAATGCGCTGAACACCTCGGGCCAGTCGGTGCCGCTGTCGGCGTTCGCGACCCCGCAGTGGATCAACGGGCCGATGCAGACGGTGCGCTACAACGGCTACCCCGCCATGCGCATCCAGGGCGAACCGGCGCCCGGCGTCAGCAGCGGCGCAGCGCTGGCTGAAATGGAAAAGCTGGCCGCGCAACTGCCCAGCGGTTTCGCCTACGAATGGACTGGCCCGTCGCGCGAGGAAAAGCTCTCGGGCTCGACCGCGCTGATCCTGTTCGGCTTCTCGCTGCTGTCGGTGTTCCTGTGTCTGGCGGCGCTGTACGAAAGCTGGTCGATCCCGCTGGCGGTGATCCTGGTGGTGCCGCTGGGTGTGCTCGGCGTGGTGCTGGGCATCAGCTTCCGGGGGCTGGAGAACGAGGTGTTCTTCAAGGTCGGCCTGATCACCATCATCGGCTTGTCGGCGAAGAACGCGGTGCTGATCATCGAGTTCGCCAAAGACCTGCACGCCGAGGGCAAGGGCGTGGTCGAGGCGGTGCTGCAGGCGGCACACCTGCGTTTCCGGCCGATTCTGATGACCTCGATCGCCTTCATCCTCGGTGTGCTGCCGCTGGTGATCGCCAGCGGCGCCGGCTCGGCCAGCCAGCGCGCCATCGGCACCGGTGTGATGGGCGGCATGGTGTCGGCGACCTTGCTGGCGGTGTTCTTCGTGCCGGTGTTCTATGTGGTCGTGATGAAGGTGTTCGGGCGACGTGCGCCACCGCCTGCGGCCGATGCCCCGGCGGTGACGGTCTCGGAGGTGACGCCATGAAGGTCTCCCTTCCCATGCAAACCGTCCTGACAATGGCGCGGCTGACCGCGCTGGCGCTGGCGGCGGCCAGCGCCGCCAGCTGTTCGTTCATCCCCGCGCACGTGCGTCCCGACGAGCCAGTGCCGACCACCTACCCCGGCGACGCGTCGGCCGCCGCGCCGAACGGTCAGGCCGCGGCCGACATCGAGTGGCAACGCTACTTCGGTGATGCTCGCCTGCAGCGGCTGATCGACGCCGCGCTGCAGCACAACCGCGACCTGCGCATCGCGGTGCTGAACATCGAGCAGGCCCGCGCGCAGTACCAGGTGCGCCGCGCTGACGAGTTGCCCACCGTCAACGCCGGCGCCACCGCCTTGCGCCAGCCAAAGGTGGGCGGCAGCGGCGGCAGCGGCGGCAGCATCAGCAGCACCTACACCGCAGGTCTGCAGATCACCTCCTATGAGTTCGACTTCTTCGGCCGCGTGCGCAGCCTGAGCCAGGCGCAACTGGCGCAGTTCCTCGGCACCGAGGAAGCGCGCAAGACGGTGCAGATCAGCCTGATCGCCTCGGTCGCCAGCGGCTGGCTCGGCCTGCTGGCCGACGATGAACTGCTGGCCGTGACGCGGCGCACGCTCAGCACCCGCGAAGAATCGATGAAGCTGACGCAGCTGAAGTTCGACCACGGCGCGTCGTCCGAACTCGACGTGCGACAGGCTGAATCGCTGCTCGAAGGTGCACGCGTCGCGCTGGCGCAGCAACTGCGGCAGCGGGCGCAGGACGAGAACGCGCTGGCGCTGCTGCTCGGTCAGCCGGTGCCCGCCGATGCGCTGGCGGCAACGGCCCCGACCGGCGACATCGCCACCTCGGCGCTCGCCGAGACGGTGCTGCCCGACCTCCCCGCCGGTCTGCCCTCGGACCTGCTGAACCGCCGGCCCGACATCCGCCAAGCCGAGCAGCAACTCATCGCAGCCAACGCCAACATCGGTGCGGCCCGCGCGGCGTTTTTCCCGCGCATCACACTCAGCACCAACATCGGCAGCGCCAGCACCGAACTGTCGGGCCTGTTCAAGGCGGGCTCCTTCGCCTGGAGCTTCGCGCCGCAGTTGGTACTGCCGCTCTTCGATGCCGGGCGCAACCAGGCGAATCTGGATGCCGCCCAGGTCGGCCGCGACATCGCCGTCGCGCAGTACGAACGTGCGGTGCAAAGCGCCTTCCGCGAAGTCGCCGATGCACTGGCTGGCCGCGCCACGCTGGGCAATCAACTGCGCGCCCAGCAGGCACAGGCGAAGGCCGAGGAAACGCGAACCAAGCTGGCCGACCTGCGTTACCGTAATGGGGCGGCCAGCTACCTCGAAGTGCTCGATGCGCAGCGCTCGCTGTTCACCGCGCAGCAAGCCGTGGTGCAGGTGCAAGCGGCAGAGCGACAGAACCGGGTCACGCTGTACAAGGTGCTGGGCGGTGGATGGAAATCCGCAGTTTCTCAGTGAGTTCTGGGCGAGTTTGAACATATTCCGTCAACCGCAGTTAGCGCGTGAGCGCTGCGCCGTGTCGCTGGGTTGCGTTCATGTCCCCCGGGCCGGTTCGCTAACCGTCCGCTTCGGGTCATATCCCGTCGGCCCTCCTCCTTTACTTCACTCCACACAGCGACCCATCACAGCGCTCCTTAAACCACCATAGCGCGCGGAGCTTGAGATCCGTAGTGGGCGACGGTGGTACCTGCTGCCGAGGGCGTGGGGTGACCGGCGCAGCGAAGTAAAGGCGGAGGGCCGGATCGGTT
>JANXTP010000066.1 GCA_025352345.1 Burkholderiales bacterium
GGCACGCTGTTCGGCCTGCAGTCGGGCGGGCGCACCGAAAGCATCCTGATGTCGATGCCGCCCATCGTGAAGTGGCGCTACGACTGGAAGCCCGAAGCCGGCACACCCGAAGCGCGGCTGTACAGCGACTTCCTGCGGCCGCGTGATTGGGCCGAGTGGAAATCTGTTTGAGCGCGAGCATCCCCTCGGGGGATCGACGAATGGTCACGTTCGTCGAGGGGCGCCATTGACACGCATCGGCCTCTTCGGTGGCAGCTTCGACCCGGTGCACAACGCGCACCTGGCGCTGGCCCACGCGGCGCTACGCAACCTGGCGCTTGATGAACTGCGCTGGGTTCCCGCAGGGCAACCGTGGCAGAAGACACGCGCCGTGACGGCAGCGGTCCACCGCGAGGCGATGGTCGCGCTGGCGATCGAAGGCGAGCTGCGCTTCGTGCTGGACCGCATCGAGCTGGATCGGCCCGGGCCGAGCTACACGCTGGACACGGTGCGCGCGCTGCAAGCGGCGCAACCCGGCGCGCAATGGTTTCTGATCGTCGGCCAGGACCAGCAGGCCGGCCTGCCGACTTGGCATGGCGTTGATGAATTGCGCCATCTCGTCACGCTGGCCGTGGCCGGCCGCCCCGGCGCACCGCCGGTTCTGCCGTCGTCGGGCGTGGTGTGCACCATCGCTCTGCCACCGATGACGCTGTCATCGACTGAGGTGCGCGCCCGCTGCGCTGCCGGCCTGCCCATCGACCAGATGGTGCCGAAACAGGTGGCGCGCTATATTGACCAACACGGGCTGTACCGGTGACATTGCCGGTCCCCACGCATTTCGAAGCACGCGCCGCCAGGCGCATCAGGAGTTGAATGGACATCAAGAAACTGCAACGCGTCATCGTCGAGGGTCTGGAAGACGTCAAGGGCCAGAACATCCTCGTGTTCGACACCGAACACCTGTCGTCGCTGTTCGAGCGCGTGATCATCGCCTCGGGCACCAGCAACCGGCAGACGAAATCGCTGGCCGCCAGCGTGCGCGACGCGGTCAAGCAGGCAGGCTTTCCGGTGCCGCGCACCGAAGGCGAGGTCAATGGCGAATGGATCATCGTCGACTGCGGCGCAGCGGTCGTGCACCTGATGCAGCCCAACATCCGCGAGTACTACCACCTCGAAGAAATCTGGGGCGAGAAGCCGGTCAAGCTCAAGCTCGACACCGCGCCGAAGCGGCTGGTCAAGGCCGAGGAAATTGCGCCCGAGCCGAAGAAGAAAGCGCCTGCGCGCAAGGCCGCGGCTGCAGCGCCTGCGGAGGCGCCAGCGAAGAAGGCACCGGCCCGCAAGACCGCGGTGCGTGCACCTGAGCCTGAAGAGGCCGCCCCGGCAGCGAAGCGCCGCACGGCGTCCGCCACGTCCGCCAAGGCAGCGGCACCGGCCAAGCGTGCAGCACCTGTGAAGACAGGCGTCACGCGCACCGTGGGTGTGAAGTCCTCCGGCGCGGCATCCGCCAAGACGCCTGCCCGAAAAACCTCGTTGGCGCCTTCATCGCGCGTGGCGAAGAAGGCGCCGATCAAGGTCATCCCGGTCAACAAGCCCTCGACCAAGAAGGCCGCGAGCGCCCGCGCAGCCGTCAACGCGGCGCCGGCGAAACGGCCGGCTGCGGGCAGAACAGTGGCCAAAACGGCCGCCAAGCCAGCAGCCAAAGCCTCACCCAAGAGAACCCCCCGCGGCGCGTGAAGCTGCTGCTGGTTGCCGTCGGTCAGCGCCAGCCCGCGTGGGCCGACGAGGCCTACCAGGATTACGCGAAACGCTTCCCGCCTGACCTGCGCCTGGAGCTGAAAGCCGTGAAGGCTGAGCCGCGCAGCGGCAAGACGGCCGAGCAGCTGATGGCCGCAGAAGCCGCGCGCATCGAAGCGGCGTTGCCGAAAGGTGTGCGCCGCGTGGTGCTCGATGAACACGGCACGCGGCTGACCACCGTGCAACTGGCGCAGCGGCTGACCGCCTGGACACACGATGGGCGCGATGCGGCCTTGATCGTTGGCGGGCCGGATGGCCTGGCCGCACCGTTGAAAGCCAGCGCCGACGAAACACTGCGCCTGTCTGACCTGACGCTTCCGCACGCCTTCGTGCGTGTGCTGCTGGCCGAGGCGCTGTACCGCGCCTGGACGGTGACGATCAACCATCCTTATCACCGCGAATGAAATGCCGCGAATGAAACACAGCGAATGAAGCCCCGCATGGCCTCCGCACACGACTTCATTTACCTCGCATCGCAAAGCCCACGCCGGCGCCAGTTGCTGGAACAGATCGGCGTGCGCTGCGAATTGCTGCTTGCCGATGCGGCTGAAGACGCCGAAGCGCTGGAAGCCGAACGCCCAGGTGAAATGCCGCTGGCCTATGTGCAGCGCGTCACCCGCGCCAAGCTGCTCGCTGCTCAGCAGCGCTTGCTGCAGCGTGGGCTGCCGCTGGCGCCCATCCTGTGTTCCGACACCACCGTGGCCCTCGGCCGGCGCATCCACGGCAAGCCGCGAGATGCTGCCGACGCAGCATCGATCCTGCAGCAGCTCAGCGGTCGCACCCACCGTGTGATCACGGCGGTGGCAGTGGGCGTGACGTCGTCGTCGGGCACCGCGGAGCAACTGGCCGTCAGCACCTCGCGCGTCACCTTCGCCCAGCTCGACGCCGCCACCATCGAGCGCTACATCGCCAGCGGCGAGCCGTTCGGCAAGGCCGGCGCCTATGCGATCCAGGGCGCGGCGGGCGCGTGGGTCAAGCGCATCGACGGCAGCTACACCGGCATCATGGGCTTGCCTCTGTTCGAGACGGCCGAGTTGCTGCGCGCCGTCGGCTTGCGCTGGTGACGCAGACGCCGCGAGCCCACCGGGCACGGTGAGCGTTTGCCGCGTGTCGGCGGCAAGCCGTGCTCGCATACCATCGACCGAATGCAAGACATTCTGATCAACTGGACCCCGCAGGAAACCCGCGTTGCGGTGATCGAGAACGGTGCGGTGCAAGACCTGCACATCGAACGCGCGCTCGAACGCGGGCTGGTCGGCAACATCTACGCGGGCAAGGTGGTGCGCGTGCTGCCGGGCATGCAATCGGCCTTCATCGACATCGGGCTTGAGCGCGCTGCGTTCCTGCATGCGGCCGATGTGCAACTGACCGGCGACAACCCGCGCCACAACGCAGCGCCCGGCGTGATCGTCACGCCGCCGCCGATCGAGCGGCTGGTGTTCGAGGGCCAGACGATGACGGTGCAGGTCATCAAGGACCCGATCGGCACCAAGGGCGCGCGGTCGTCCACGCAGATCAGCATTGCCGGGCGCCTGCTGGTGTTTTTGCCGCAAGACGACCACATCGGCATCAGCCAGAAGATCGGCTCGCACGAGGTGCGCGAGCAGCTGCGCACCCGCATGACGGTGCTCGCGCAGGTGCCTGAAGGCAGCGGTCCCACCGGCGGTTTCATCTTGCGCACCAATGCCGAAGAAGCGACCGACGCCGAACTGGCCGACGACATCGCCTACCTGCGCAAGACCTGGAAGGCGGTGCGCGAGCGCAGCTTCAAATCACCGCCCGGCACCTTGCTGCACCAGGACCTGAGCCTGGTCGAGCGTGTGCTGCGCGATCTGGCGCACGAGGCCACGCAATCCATCCGCATCGACTCGCAGCAGCAGTACGACGCGCTCAAGGCCTTTGGCGTCGCCTTCACGCCCACCTCGGTCGACAAGCTGAGCCTGTACAAGGGCGAGCGGCCCATCTTCGACCTGTTCAATATCGACGAAGAAATCGCGCGCGCGCTGGCCAGGCGGGTCGACTTGAAATCGGGTGGCTACCTGGTGATCGACCAGACCGAGGCGCTGACCACGGTGGACGTGAACACCGGCGGCTACGTGGGCGCGCGCAACTTCGACGACACCATCTTCAAGACCAACCTCGAAGCCACGCAAACCATCGCCCGCCAACTGCGGCTGCGCAACCTGGGCGGCATCATCATCGTCGACTTCATCGACATGACGCGCGAAGAGCACCAGGCCGCGGTGCTGGGCGAATTCAAGAAGCAGCTGGCACGCGACCGCACCAAGGTGACGGTGAGCGGCTTCACCCAGCTGGGCTTGGTGGAGCTGACCCGCAAGCGCACCCGCGAGTCGCTGGCTCACATGCTGTGCGAGCCGTGCCCCACCTGCGAAGGCAAGGGCCAGGTGAAAACCGCGCGCAGCGTGTGCTACGACATCCTGCGCGAGATCCTGCGCGAGGCCAAGCAGTTCAACCCGAAAGAATTCCGCATCATCGCCACGCCCACCGTCATTGAAATGCTGCTCGACGAAGAAAGCCAGCACCTGGCCGGCCTCAGCGATTTCATCGGCAAACCGATCTCGCTGCGCGCCGAGAATGCTGGGTCGCCAGGGCGGTATGACATTGTGTTGATGTAGGGCGCGAACGGGGCGTGGTGAGCTAGACTGCACAGAATTCTGTCATCACACTCCCGGGAGTCCGCCATGGGCTTTTCAGCCAGCGATGTAGTGCCCTTTACCCAGGCACGCGCCAACCTCTCAGATCTGGCAGACCAGGCTAAGGCCGGTGCCGAGAAGATCATCACCAAGAACGGTGAGAGCTACGTTGCACTGATCGACGCCGATCGGTTGGACTACTACCACCGGTTGGAGCGTGAGCGCATCCACCTGCTGCTGATTGACGATGCCAAGCGCGGCTTGGCCGATATTGCGGCCGGCCGTGTCGTTGAGGCGGATGGAGCCATTGGCCAGCTACAACAACGTCGCACGCCTGCCGCAAAGAACTCCAACCAAACGAACGCCGGCAAGCTCACGACCAAGAAGCGTGGTTGATCCCTCATACCGGGTCGAGCTGACCGCGAGCTTCCTGGAGCGCCTCAACGCCATCGAGGCGTTCTTGGTGGAGGCGGAAGCCGGCTCTGCTTTTGATGATCTGCTAGCCGAGCTGCGCGCCACCGTCATACCGAACTTGCGTCGCTTCCCGCGAATGGGTCGGCGCTACCTGGCAAGTCCACCCCAGTCGGCCGAGGCGCTGGCGCAGTTGGCTGCGCTGCCAGTTGGCGCACCGGATGCGCTGCGTGAATACCTGCATGGCAACTACCTGATGCTTTACACGGTGGTGGAAGCGTCGCCAGAGGCCAACGCCTGCGTGTACTTGCTGTCCATCAGGCATCACCGTCAACTGTCGTTCGACTTTGCGCGCCATTGGCCAGCACAGAAACAATGAACCTCGTCAAATCCAAACAGACCGACAAGTTACTTCACCAGCTGGTCAAGATTTTGATGACTGAGACCAATGGAATGCGCGCGGCGTAAGCAGCCAGCGGATCATGGGCAGCGAGCGCCAATTTGGAGTTCACATTAAACGGTTCGTGGCTGCAACGAGCTGGACGTGGCGAAAACGGACGGGTGCGTCACTGGAAAATCGACCTTCTCTAAAGAAAGTCGTACTTTCTTCCCGTGCCCGTCCCCTCGCAGACCCAAAGCCACCTCCGGCATCCGTTGCCCGCACTGCTCGGCAGTGCGAGCAACGTTCGCGTCTTGCGCGCCTTGGCCGCAGACGGGGTTCCGCACTTGGCACCTGAGTTGGCGGCGATGGCCGGGCTAATGCCGCAGGGCACCCGGGGCGTGCTGGACGTGATCGCGCGTCACGGCGCCGCGGTCAGCGCGGCATGGCTCTACGGCAGCGTGGGGGGTGGGGATGACTCGCCCGCCAGCGACGTGGACATCGCGCTCGTCGTCAGGTCCCATGCCGTGGCCGACCAGGTTTGTGAGGCACTGATGCCACTGGAAGACGCGCAGCAGATTCGCGCTTCGCTCACGGCCCTGACGAGCAATGAACTGGCGGCGCTGCCTGAAGACGACCCCTCGTGGGCCAACGTCGTGCGGGATGGCCGCGTCGTCAAGGGTGCTGCGCCGGATCAGACCAGGCGGCGCCTGACACGGACGGCGGCATGACGGGCAAAGGGTCATGCAAGGGATGATGCATGGCGTCTCAACAGAGTGAGGCGCTTGTTGGCGGCATAAACCTGCGCTGACTCGGCCCCTGCGTTAACATATTGGTGTCAAAACACCAATGCGAGGCCACGATGAGCCGTCTGACCATCACCTTGTCTGAAACCCGTTACCGCGCGCTAAAAGAAGCGTCTGCGCAGCGCGACAAAACCATCGGGCAATTGATCGATGAAAGCCTGGACTTCTATGGCATCAAGTCGCGCGAAGACGCGCGCGACCTCGTGCGCAGAGCGCGGGCGCGCAGCACGTTGACCGACCCGCAGGCGATGGCGGCGGCCCAAGAGCAAGTTCGGGCCGTGCGCCGCAAGCCGTGAACGCTGAGCCATGAGCCGGCCCGCGGTCATCGTCGACACCAACGTCGTCGTGGCCGGTTTGCTGACGCAAAACGATGCGTCGCCCGTTGCCCGCGTGCTGGACGGCATGCTGAGCGCCGCCTTCCCCTTCGTGATGTCCGAGGCGCTGCTGGCCGAATACCGCACCGTGCTCGTGCGGCCGGTTCTTCGCAAGCTGCACTGCCTGACTGTGGCCGAGGTCGAATCGGTGCTGACTGACATGGCACAACACGCCATCATGCTGAAGCCCGTTGCTGCTCCGCCTGCGCCTGATCCGGGCGACCAGTTGCTGTGGGAGTTGCTTGCCGCGCGTGCGGATGTTCTGCTGATCACGGGCGACAAGCTGTTGCTGCGCGACGTTGGCATGAAAGGCCGAGTGATTTCGCCGCTGGCGTTTGTGGCAGGGCTGTAGCCACGCGGCTTGGCTACAGCGAGCCTGCGTGTGCTTGCTGTAGCCCCCATGGCACACCTCACCGCTGAGTGGGACACTAGCAGCCGAGTGTTGGCCGTTGCTTAGCTCACCGCTCGATTTGCCAGGGGGTGCTTCGCCATGAACCTTTTTTCGCTGCTCGACCAGACGGCGCTGCGCTATCCCGATCAGGGGGCGGTGTTCCGGGGGCTTGAGCAGGTGCTGAACTGGCAGCAGTTGCGTGCCCGTGCGCTGAGCCTGGCGGCGGGCATACGCCAGCGTTGCCAGGCGGGCGACCGCATCGCGCTGGTCAGCGAAAACCGCGTTGAATTTGCCGAACTGCTGTTCGCCGCCTGGGCGGCCGAGGCGGTGATCGTGCCCGTCAACTTCAAGCTGCACGACAAAGAGGTGCTGCAAATTCTGCAAGACGCCGAGGTGTCGCTGGTGTTCGCCTCGCCGAAGCTGCTGCCTGACTTGCCGCACACCGCGGCGGCGCATGCCGGGCGCGTGGTGGTGATCGGTGAGCCCGATTACCTCGCCATGCTGCAGGCCGATGCGCTGGCGCCGCCCACCATCGATCCGCAGGCGCTGGCCTGGCTGTTCTACACCAGCGGCACCACCGGGCGCTCCAAGGGCGCCATGCTGTCGCACCGCAATCTGCTGGCCATGACGGTGGCGCACCTGGCCGACATCGAATCGATGAACGTGCACTGCAGCCAGATTCATGTGGCGCCCATGTCGCATGGCTCGGGCATGTACCTGCTGAGCTCGGTGGCACGCGGCGCGCGGCAGGTGGTGCCGGCCTCGGGCGCGTTCGATCCGACCGAGTTTCTCGACCTTTGCGAGGTGCACCCCGGCTGCGGCGCTTTCCTGGCGCCCACGATGGTGCAGCGCCTGCGGCTCGAAGTTGAAGCCAAGCACCGCGCGCCGCCCGCCCACCTGCGCTGCATCGTCTACGGCGGTGGGCCGATGTATGTGGAAGAGCTGCGCAAATCGACCGCGGCGCTGGGCCCGGTGTTCGCGCAAATCTACGGCCAGGGCGAGGCCCCGATGACGATCACCGGGCTCGACATCGCCAGCCACGCGACAGAAGACGACGCCATCCTCGGCTCGGTGGGCTGGCCGCGCAGCGGGGTCGAAGTGCGGGTGATCGATGCACAGGGCGCGCCGGTGCCGGTGGGCGAGGTGGGTGAAATCGTGTGCCGCGGCGATGTGGTGATGTCGGGCTACTGGCGCAACCCCGCGGCCACCGCGCAGGCCATCCAGAACGGCTGGCTGCACACCGGCGACATGGGCTCGCTCGACGCGCACGGCTGCCTCACGCTGCGCGATCGCTCGAAGGACGTGGTCATCAGCGGTGGGAGCAACATCTACCCGCGCGAGATCGAGGAAGTCTTGCAAACCCACCCCGGCGTCATCAAAACAAGCATCATCGGTCGGCCCGATGCGGAGTGGGGCGAGGTGGTGGTGGCCTTCGTGGTGCGCACGCCGGGGTCGGCGGTGACGGCGAAGGAGCTCGATGCGCATTGCCTGGAAAACATCGCGCGCTTCAAGCGGCCGAAGGAATACCGCTTCGTCGATGAGCTGCCCACCAGCAGCTACGGCAAGGTGCTGAAGAACGAGTTGCGCAAGATGCTGGCAGATGCAGCGCCCGGTTGATGGCAGTGATCACAGGAGACCACTCATGAGCGTGAACGTATCCATCGTCGGCTGGGCGCAAACCCCGTTCGGCAAGTTCGACAACGAAAGCGTCGAGAGCCTGATCGTCAAGGCAGTACACGGCGCGCTTGAATCGGCGGGCATCTCGGCGGCCGATGTCGACGAGATCTACCTCGGCCACTTCAACGCCGGCTTCTCGAAGCAGGACTTCACCGCGTCGCTGGTGCTGCAGGCCGACGACGCCTTACGCTTCACGCCGGCCACGCGGGTCGAGAACGCCTGCGCCACCGGCACCGCAGCGATCCACCAGGGCATCAAGGCGATTCAGGCCGGCCGCGCGAAGATCGTGCTGGCGGTGGGCGTCGAACAGATGACGCAAACGCCCGGCCCCGAGGTCGGTACCAACCTGCTGCGCGCCTCCTACCTTCGTGAGGAAAGCGACATCCAGGGCGGCTTTGCCGGCCTGTTCGGCCAGATCGCCAGCACCTACTTCGAGAAGTACGGCGACCAATCCGATGCGCTGGCGATGATTGCCGCCAAGAACCACCGCAACGGCGCCTCGAACCCGCTGGCGCATCTGCGCAAGGACCTGGGCTACGACTTCTGCCGCCAGGTCAGCGAGAAGAACCCGTTCGTCGCCGGCCCACTCAAGCGCACCGATTGCTCGCCGGTGTCTGACGGCGCCGCCGCCGTGATCCTGACCGATGCGGCCACGGCCCAATCGATGCAGCGCGAGATCGCCATCCGCAGCGTGGCGCATGTGCAGGATTTCCTGCCGATGTCGCGGCGCGAAGTGATGAAGCTCGAAGGCTGCACGCTGGCCTGGCGCAAGGCACTCGATGCGGCCCAGCTGCAGCTGAGCGATTTGTCGTTCGTTGAAACGCACGACTGCTTCACCGTGGCCGAGTTGCTCGAATACGAGGCCATGGGCCTGACGCCGGCTGGCCAGGGCGCCACCGCGATCCGCGAAGGCTGGACCCAGGTGGGCGGCAAGCTGCCGGTCAATGCATCGGGCGGCTTGAAAGCGAAAGGCCACCCGGTGGGTGCCACGGGCGTGTCGATGCATGTGATGGCCGCGATGCAACTGGCCGACCAGATGCCCGAGGCGATCACGGTGAAGAACGCGCGGCTCGGCGGCATCTTCAACATGGGCGGCGCGGGCGTCGCCAATTACGTCAGCATCCTCGAGCGCGTGCGCTGAGATGAACAAGGTCATCATCACCTGCGCCATCACCGGGTCGATCCACACCCCGTCGATGTCGCCCTACCTGCCGGTGACGGCCGACGAGATCACCGCCTCGGCGCTCGGCGCGGCCGAGGCGGGTGCGGCCATCGTGCACCTGCACGCACGCGACCCGAAAGACGGCCGGCCGTCGCAGGACCCGGCGCTGTTTAGGCAGTTCGTACCGCGCATCAAGGCGGCCTCGGACGTGGTGATCAACATCACCACCGGCGGCGCGCCGACGATGACGGTTGAAGAGCGGCTGCAGCCCGCACTGCAGCTGCAACCGGAGGTCGCTTCGCTGAACATGGGCTCGATGAATTTCGGGCTCTACGAAATGCTCGGCCGCTTCAAGGACTTCAAGCACGACTGGGAGCGGCCGTACCTGGCCGGCAGCGACGACCGCGTGTTCAAGAACACCTTCAAGGACATCGCGCACATCCTGCAATCGTGCAGCGAGCACGGCACCCGCTTCGAGATCGAGTGCTACGACATCGGGCACCTGTACACCGCAGCCCACTTTCTCGACCGGGCGCTGCTGAGGCCGCCGCTGCTGATCCAGTCGGTGTTCGGGCTGCGTGGTGGCATTGGCGGGCATGTGGAAGACCTGATGCACATGCGCCGCACCGCCGATCGGCTGTTCGGCCAGGACTACGTGTGGTCGGTGCTGGGCGCGGGCCGCCACCAGATTCCGCTGGCCACCGTGTCGGCGTCGATCGGCGGCCATGTGCGCGTGGGCCTCGAAGACTCGCTGTGGGACGGCCCCGGCCAGTTCGCAACGAGCAACGCGGTGCAGGTGCAGCGGATGCGCACCATCATCGAGGCGCTGTCGCTGCAGGTCGCCACGCCGGCCGAGGCGCGCCAGATGCTGGGCCTGAAGGGCCGCGACGAAGTGGCGTTCTGATGCTGCGGTGACACGCAGCAGGCGGCGCTTCAGCCGTCCGCCAGCAGCCGATAGCCGACACCCGTCTCGGTGATGAAATGCCTCGGCTGCGCCGGGTCGTCTTCGAGCTTCTGGCGCAGGCTGCCCATGAACACCCGCAGGTAGTGCGTGCTCTGCGCGTGCGTCGGGCCCCAGACCTCGCGCAGCAAATACGGATGCGTCAGCACGCGGTCGGCGTTGGCGATCAGCACGCCGAGCAGGCGGTATTCGAGCGGTGTGAGGTGCACCTCGGCGCCGCGGCGGCGCACCAGGCGGGCAGCGAGGTCGACTTCGTTGTCGCCGAAGCGGAAGGTGGCGTCCTGCGTCGTGCGTGCGGCGCGCACGCGGCGCATGTTGGCGCGGGTGCGGGCCAGCAGTTCGGCGGTGCCGAAGGGTTTGGTGATGTAGTCGTCGGCACCGGCA
>JANXTP010000095.1 GCA_025352345.1 Burkholderiales bacterium
GATGCCAGCCAAGCCGAGACCGACCAAGGCGAGCGAAATCGGCTCGGGCACGTTGGCAGGGGCGTTGAAGGTCATGTGGTACGCGGCAGAGCCGAATCCGCAAGCACCAGCTTGGCATAACCAATTATTATGCAATGGTGAACCGCCATTGGCATTGTCAAACGCAAAGCCTCCGCCAAGGGCGCTACCCAATCCCAGAGGCATGTAATCCGCACCCGAGTTGCCGAAAATTCCGGACACGCTGAAGTAGGCTACATACTGCTGACCGGGCGTCAGCGCAACGCCGCCGGTGTTGATCGTGATTTCGGTCAGAGTTGCATACGCAGCCGGAAAAACCGCTGACGTAAACAGGCTCGTGCCCGCTCCCGTTCCTGTCCAGGTGGCGACCCCACCGTAGGCACTGGTCAGGTCGCCTGTGATGTACAGGCCGAAGCTGTCGAGTTGTGTGTCACTGCCAGATGGCGCCGTGAAGACTTGACCGTACGTCGTCGTGTCGGGATACTGAAGAGGGAAAGCCAATTCCCCATTTGTTGCGCTCGAATAAACCACGGAGGCGTGTGCCTGACCGAGAGCGATGACCGCCATCGCGATGACAGGGAGTTTTTTACAGGTTGCAACCATGACGTGGTTCTTTCGTGCGGGCATGATGAAGAAATCCTAAGCAAGGTTAGTGCCACTCTCGATCTCATTCTGCTCCGAATCAGAAAGTTGAATTAATTCAAACACTTGAACGCGTTCAGACGGGCGATCTGGTGGTCTTCAGCCCCAAGGCCACAGATGACGTGTGCAAATGTGTAAATATTTCCGACGCGTTCAGGTCCGTATCGATCCACGACAGCTACTGGGAGACCGTTCCCCGTTCAGAACTATGGGGTGTTCAGTTGATGTAGCGCCCGTTATCCACTGCCCTGATCTGAAACTCCCAATCGCCGTACCATTCGAAGTCGGGCGCTGGCAAGTTGCTGGTGTCGTAGGCTTTGCGGGCCTGGATACACGGATGGCCGCTCGTCGGCCCACCCGTCACGGAACAATCCAGAACATCGACGTAGGTTTCCGGCAGGGGCGCCACGTCTTTGGTGTATCGAATCACGGCGTTCGCAATATTTCCACCATCGGTGAGTTTGGTTCTGTCGATGCGCAGGTAGATCAAAAGACTTTGAAACGCACCCGCGGCACTTGGAATGGTCAGGGTCGTTCCAAAGCAACCGCCCGTTCCGTATAGAGAAGAGCAAGAAGCGGGCAGCGCTGCCTCAACCGCCCGCGCGGTCGTGGTGAAGTTGATCGGTGGAACGACGACGGTAGTGGTCCACGGGTCAGCGCTCGTGGCGATTCCGCCGGGGCTTCCCGTCCCTCCGTTTCCATTGGCGCCGGTGTAGAAGGTCCCGCCTTCCTTCGGTACGAAGGTGTAAAAGCCGGTGGTGGTTTGCTCGTAAGAAACCAACTGGGTGTCGGCGTATCCCTCACCCTTCGTCGCGTTGGAGGTTGCGACCACGGTGAAGCGCAAGTTCGAACCCGCTGGGGGGGAGGTGAACACGACCGCGAAGCTTTTGGACGTGCCCTTGTTCACTGAAAGTTTGGAGCAGGTGACCTGGGTTGTGGACTTGACGGTGCAAGGCACGCCGCTTGACCCGCTAAACGTCGCGACCGCCGACGCGCCGGTGACGCTCGTCGTGCCGAGAAAGTCGTAGGTGTAATTATTGTTTGAGCTGTTGTTCGTCACCGTGACGGTGTACTGAACGGAAAAAGTTGGCCCGCCCGGTCGACTCACGGACACTTGTAGGGGATCGGAGGCCACCGAAATGGAGGTGTTACTGGAGTTGTCCGCCCATGCAGACCCGACTGCAGTCAGCATCCCGAAGGCGAGGAGGAGCGCCGGCGCAAACGACGCCAGAATTCGGGGGAACATCGGGTGATTCATGGTGCAGTTTCCTTTTCACCTATGACCGGTCGGCCACAATGGCCTCAGGCCATCGTCAGCGCCAAACGCGTTAAATGTAACGTTCACTCACAATGCTCTGCCGTGGCTCACCATAAGTCAACCCCCTAACGACTGCCCGTGTCAGCTGATTTGAGGACAGAAACGTGCGCGGAGGCGAGCGGCGCCATTCGTTGCTCACGGGCCCCGGCGCTGACTTGGAGAACCCGCGCCTCGAATGACTCAGTGGCCGAATGGCCGGCGCATGTGCACCGCGTGCGCACTTTTCTCAGTGGCCCTTAACTTGGAAATTCCTTTGAAGCCTGGCGATTCCCCGTGGCAGCTTTCCGTGGCGCCGATGATGGACTGGACCGATCGCCACTGCCGATCCTTCCACCGCCTGCTGACCCGCCACACCCGGCTGTACACCGAAATGGTGACGACCGGCGCGCTGCTGCACGGCGACGTGTCGCAGCATCTGAGGTTCAATGCCGAGGAGCATCCGCTGGCGCTGCAGCTCGGCGGCAGCGAGCCGGCTGAGCTGGCGCATTGCGCGAAGCTGGCCGAGCAATGGGGCTACGACGAGGTCAACCTGAACTGCGGCTGCCCGAGCGAGCGCGTGCAGCGCGGTGCGTTCGGTGCCTGCCTGATGGCCGAGCCGCGACTCGTCGCGGATTGCGTCTAGGCGATGCGTGTTGCGGTGGGCCTGCCAGTGACAGTGAAGCACCGCATTGGCATCGACAAGACCGAGAGCTACACGTTCGTGCGCGACTTCGTCGGCACAGTCGCCGAGGCCGGCTGCGAGGTGTTCGTCGTGCACGCGCGAAACGCCTGGCTGAAAGGCATCAGCCCGAAGGAGAATCGCGAGCTGCCGCCGCTGCGTTACGAGCTCGTCCGCCAGCTGAAGCGCGAGTTCCCGGCGTTGACGATCGTGCTGAACGGCGGCGTGAAGACGAATGATCAGATCGCCGAGCAGCTCGACGATGTCGACGGCGTGATGCTGGGTCGCGAGCCATATTACCACCCCTGGCTGATGACGGATTGGGATGCGCGCTTTTTCGGTGAGTCGCCCGTCGAGCGCGATCGGGACGAGATCGAGGCTCAGATGGTGGCCTACATGCAGCGCGTGGTCGCGGGCGGCGAGCCGTGGTCGCATGTCTCGCGCCACATGCTCGGGCTGCGTAACGGCCTGCCGGGTGCGCGCCGCTGGCGCCAGGTGTGGTCGGATCACCGGCTCAAGCAAGTCGATCCGGCCGAGGTCAGCCGCCTCGCGCGCGAGAGCGCCGAAGCGTTCGCCTGATCAGGCCGTGCTGCGCGACGGCCACGTCGCCAGCACCACGCCGACCAGCGCGAGCGCGAACGCGGCCGCCTGCGCCGCGGTGAAGCGCTCGCCGAGAAACAGCACCCCGACCGCCGCTGCGCTGATCGGCAGCAGCACGGTGAAGATGCCGGCCTTGGATGCCGGCACGTGTTTCAAGCCGGTCATCCACAGCCATACGGTGACCATGCTGGCGGCGATCGAATAGAACGCGAGCAGCCACCACGCCGAGGCCGCAACAGCGCCGAAATCAAAGTTCAGCGCCTGCCAGACGCCGAACGGCGTGACCAGCGCAAGGCCCCACAGGTTGATCAGCGCGCTGATGCGCTTCGGGCTGACGTTGCCGGTCAGCTTCTTGCCGATCACCACGTAGCTCGCCTCGCACAGCACCGCGGCGATCAGCAGCGCGTTGCCGAGCAGCGAACTCGGCGGACTCGAAGCATCGGCACTCTTCGTGAACGAGACCAGCGCGATGCCGCCGACCGCGCAGGCGATGCCGAGCATCGTGCGCACGGGAATGCGCTCGTGCAGGAAAGCGCGCGACAGCAGCGCGACCGCCGCCGGGATGCCCGCCATGATCACACCGGCGGCCAGCGCCGAGCTCATCGAGACGCCGAACAGCATGCAGATCGAGAACAGGAAGTTGCCGAGGAACGATTCGAGGAACAGCAGCTTGCGGTCGTGGCCATTCAACCGCGGCTCGGCCGCGCCGCGCTTGACCCAGCCGGCCATCGCGACCGCGGCGATGCCGAAGCGCATCCACGCGAGCAGAAAGATCGGGAACACCAGCACGAGGATCT
>JANXTP010000105.1 GCA_025352345.1 Burkholderiales bacterium
GCAACTATAATAAAGTTCCATGGCAGCCCTCGCATGCACCAAGCCTTCAATCCAATATATCATTTCTTTAATATTAGAATTCAGGATTTATTGCGTGGAAAATTCAGCCCCCCAATCTCAATGTCGGAACTGAATTTTCCACGCAATAAATCCTGAATTCTAATATTAAAGAAATGATATATTGGATTGAAGGCTTGGTGCATGCGAGGGCTGCCATGGAACTTTATTATAGTTGCATGCCCGATGATTTTCTGAGCAAGATTCGGATTGCGCCTCCCCATTTTTATAATGCGCTTGAAACTCACTATTATTCCATCATGGAAAAGCGCTACGCAATTCTGCTTGTGTTGCTTGGAGATGACAAAATGGATGAAATCCTGATCCCCATGAAAAATCGAAAGAGGCTGCTCGTTGGATAAAAAGGCATCGTAGATAAAACGCATGGCACGAGGGCGAATTCGCATGACGCTGGAGTTGTAGCAGTTGTAGTACCAATCCTGAGCGATGACCAAGTCCTGCGGACACGAAAATGCACATTCGAAAAGCTCTTGCAGCGACTTTTTGATGACAAGCGTCAAGTCCAGAAAAATAAACTCATCGAGTTCCATGTATTCTGGATTAAACAGGCCAAGTTTTCGCATGTAGGCGGGTATTTCTTTTTGATTGAACTCAGGCCACTTTGAGCAGTCGCGTTGTTCGATCTCTGGGTTCAATTCTCTGAATTGGTCAGTGTAGCAAATCAATCGAAAGCTAAGCGGGCAGTTTAGCTTGAGCATTGCAAAAAGTCGATCAATATATAATTCTGCAAGTTCTATATTTCCGTAAGCCATGCAGACAATCGGAAATCTGGCTTCTTTGCTCACGATCTCATTATTTGATGCCGCCTCAAGACTTGTCATGGATGCCTCACTCGCGGGCTTTGGTTCGATAACTTTAATCATAGTGCTTGACTATCAGGAATGGCCTTGCAACAGCAAAGTCACGTGCTTTCGATGATTTGCGTGATGCGCGCCAGAGTGACTTGACGTTCGTGCTCAGCAAGCTCCTGTGGTCTGCCGGTGCCGTCGAGCATGCCGGCGTTTTCAAGCGCACGGTGCAGCAGGCTGATGTCGCGCGCTGCGGCGAGCAAGCCGAGGTCAACGGTGGCTGCGAAGCTGCGCCCTGTGATCGAACTCGGGGCGCGCTCGGCTGCAAGGCGCCAGGCCGATGCCATGCGCCTGATCCAGTGGGTGCGTCGGAACAGTTTGCACAACTTGACCGGCCGACCAGTCAGAAGCGCTTCAGTCAACATCGACGCACTGTCCTCGGTGACGATGAAACGATCCCCTGAGTTCAGCAGTGCTCGATACAGCTTGTTGCCATCGCGCCAGCTCACCGTGGCCGAGGGAACGTCGAGCCCCTGCTTAATGGCTGCCATCGCAGTGGCGGGCGTGCGCGGACTGTCGACTATCCAGGCACTGCCGCCCACATCACGCACCTGTTCATTCACCATGGAGGCGAGAGAGGCAGCGGCCGCATCGGTGAGTTCCAAAGGGCTGCTGTTGCCGCCAACCAGCACCACCGTCCATGGGCGCGCAAGCGTGCCGGCCACATCCGGCAGCGAAGAATTCGAGGGCGCCTCTGCCGGTGGAGGCAGGAATGGCATCAGGTTGGACAGCACGTTGGGGCGGGCAGGCAGCGCGTACTGCGGGGTGGTGATGATCAGATCGAACCACGCCAGCGGAGCCCAAGGGCGGTTCACATTGATGAGTCGCGTGTAACCTGCGGACTGACGACGGATCCATCTTGCCGCTGGCACGCTCCTGCGGCCGGCGGCAAGCACCACCTTTGGCCAGGGCGGGACAAGCGGTCGTTCAGTGTGCCAGCTCAGGCGGCTCATGCCCAGAACGGCAGGGGGCAGTGTGGATGCCGGGTTGAAGTTCAACTGGATCGCGCGAAACGGCAGATTCAAGGCCTCGGCTATCGCCAGCAACTGTTGGTTATCACCGTGCCATTTGCCCATCAAGACCCATATCGGGGCAGGGCTCGTCTCTGAATCCAGAGGTGATCTCTGGAGGGCTGGAAGCCGACCCTGCCTATCGTTCATTGGTTTGAGGCGCCTGGACGGACGACGCAGGCGCATGTGCGGGTGCCATTGGCAGCTCGCTCCAGCGCCGGTGATGCCAGCTCCAAAGTTGTGGACGCTGCAGCACCTGTTCCTCTGTCAAGCGGGTGAGGAATTCGACATCGGCTTCCAGCGACCCTTGCCCGATGGCCACCGGTGGCTGAATGGCGAATTGCCACAGCGGCTGGGCCGCCAGCGCCACCATCGGCAACACCGGCGATCGCGAGACGCGGGCCAGTTGCGCGGGGCCGGCGGGCATCGGCATGTCCTTGCCCAGGAAGCGCTGCATCATGCCGTTTTCTGCCTTGCTCAGGCCCTGGTCCATCATCAGGAACAACACGCGGCCTTGCTTGAGCGCAGACAGCATCTGGCCGTAGGCACGGATGCCACCGTTCGCCAGAATGGCCTGGATGCCATATTGCTCCAGGCCGCTCTGGAAGAAGCCGGTCGACATCATGCGCGCCTTGCGGTACAGCAGCGAGACCGGCCAACCCGCTTGCGCCAGGCGGATCATCGCGAGGCTCGCGTTGCCCATGTGGGTGGCCAGCACGATCGCGCCGCGCCCCTCGGTCATTGCTGCGCGCAGGTGCTCCAGGCCCTCCAGCTCGCAGCGGGCCGCGAGCACGCTCTCTGGCTGACGCTGGTCGAACATCGACATGATCTCCGTCAGCGCGCCGTTGTTCACTCGGTAGGCCTCGCGCAGCAGCACTGCCACCGACGGGTCATTGGCCTGTCGCCCCAGCACCTGCGCGATCTCACGTTGCAGCCGTCGACGTTGTGGCCACCCGAACCAGAACTGCGCATCGCCCAGCCAACTGCCGAGGGTGCGCGCGTGTCGGAAGCCGATCACACGCAGCAGCGTGCGCAAGCTGAGGAACATCGCGCGGCGACGCCACCGTCGCAGATTCCAGGCCATGGCGATCAGCTGTTCGCCGCGAGTGGGGTGGGGCTGACCTGCTGTTGCAAATCGCTGAGTCGCCCGTCGGCCAGTCGGTAGACGCAGTCGGCCGCCTGGATCAACAGGTCCTGGTGGGCGACGGCCAGGATCGTCAGACGGCCTCTCAGGTGCTTGACGGCTTCGATCACCGCGGCCTGCGCCTCCACATCGAGGTGGCTGGTGGCCTCGTCGAGGATCAGCAGCCGCGGCTCGTGGACCAGCGCGCGGGCGATGGCCAGGCGCTGTCGCTGGCCGCCTGACAAGCGCGAACCCCCTTCGCCCACGCGGGTCCGCAGCCCGTCGGGCATGGCCTCGACGAAATCGAGTGCATCGGCGGCGCGCAACGCCGTTCGGATCTGTTCGTCGCTGACGCCGATCTCGCCCAAGGTGACGTTGTAGGCCACCGATTCGTCGACCATCACCGATTCCTGCGGCACGTAGCCGATCTGCCGCCGCCACTGGCGCAGGTCCAGCGCGCCGAGCTCCAGGCCGTCGACGAGGATGCGGCCACCGGTCGGCCTCAGCAGACCGACGACCAAATCCAGCAGCGTGGTCTTGCCGGCACCTGACGGCCCGATGATCACGGTGAGTTGCTGTGCCGGAACGGTGAATGTGCCGTGTTCGAGGATCGCGCGGCGCTCGCCGTGGCTGAAGCTCACGTCTTCGAAGCGTATGCCCTCGATCAGGGCCACCCGCTGATCGCCACCCGGGGCTTCGGCCTCGGCGCGGGCCAGGTTGATGTGATCCATCACCGACCAGTAGGCGCTTTCACGCAGGACGATCTGCTGGTAGGCACGCTGGGCCTTCGACAGGTAGCTCACGGTGCGGGCGAGCAGGAACACCATCACCAGCACCTCGGCCAGTGGCATGTCGAGCACGACCAGGCTGAAGAAGAATCCGATGCCGACCAGGATGGCGAGCAGTGGTTCCTGTAGCGCGCTCATCGCCTCGCGGCTGATCACCTGGCGGCGCAGGGCCTTCCGCAAGGCCCCTGTCTGGTCGGACAGCAGCGCATCGACATGGTCCTCGCGGGCCATCGCCTTCAGCGCCTTGGCGGCGGCCATTTGCCCGCTCATCACCGACAGCAGCGACCTCAGCAGCACGGTCTGGTGCCGGCCGGCCTGCAGCGAGCTGCGCACCAGCGTGTGCAGCGACAGCAGCAGCAGGGCGCCCGCAATGATGGCGGCCACCCCAGCCTGCCACGAAATCGACAGCGCCACGCCGAGGAAGATCACCGCATTGAGCACCATGGCCGCCATCTCGGCGCTGTGCTGAAAGCCCTCAGCGGCACGTTGCGCCTCACTGGCGACGGCGTTGGTGAGGCGCCCGACCGACTGGTCCAGGTAGTGTGTCCAGCGCGCGGACATCACCGAGCGGATCAGCGCCAGCCGCAGATCGGTGGCGATGTTGGCGACGGTGTAACCAACCTGCCGGTTCGCCACCAAGGACAACACCGCCTTCAACGCGATCAGCAGCGTCGACAGCGACAACAGCACCGTCGTGGTCGGCTGCAGCCCGAGGAACTGCGTCACCTGCACCGCGATCTTCTCGGGCATCGACGGCGCATGGGCGCCGGTGTTCGTGGCGAACGACAGCATCGACAGCAGCATCGACATGCCCAGGCTGTCGGTCAGGCCTGCGGCGAACACCGCCACCAGCGCCGCGGCACTGCGACCCGGATAGGCGCGGACGAACGCGTCGATCATTTGCAGCGCGCGGCTGGGCTGCGGCTTGACCTTGTGCCTCTTGCTCATGGCCGAACGAAACGCAGCTGCGGGCCTGCGCTGAGGGTGATGGGCCGGGCGGGGTCCGCGTCAAAGGCTTCGCCATCGAGCATGTAGCTGCCCAGGCCGCTGACCTGCATACGCGCGCAGCGCCCGCTGAGGTAGCCGTTGTCGGCGTTCATGGCTGGCGTGTAGCGCCCCGTCAAGAGCCGTGGCAGCGAGCGCCAGAAGCGTGGCGCTTCTTCGCTGACGGAAGTCAGGCGCACATCGCCCTGGCCGCGCGGCGCGTACGGATCGAACAGGCCGGTGCGGTGCAGCAGCGTGGTCGCCAGCAGCAGCCGGATGGGGCCGTTTTGCGTGCCGACGCCGCCGGCGTCGACATCCAAGCGCGGGCAGCTCATGCCGGAACGGCCGATCAGCGAGCGCGCACCAAGTCGCAGCAGGTAACCCAGGGTGCTCAGGTCGCCGTACAGCTTGAGGTCGTCCCGGTGTTGATGGCATTGGCGGATCACGGTGTCGATCAGTGCCGCAGCGAAGAAGAACCCATGCCGCGCCGGGGCCGGCGATTGTTCGATGCGCAGTGCACAACGCTCTTCCACTGCCGCGTCCCAGCGCTGTTCATGGGCGAGCCGAAGCGCCCGCTTCAAGGTCGACAAGGCGCTGCCCCCCGGCACCAGGTCGGCAGCCGTCAGGTTGGTGCGGCCACCGGGCAGCACCAACAGATCCGGCGTCCAGGCGCCCACGGGCAGGTTCGACAGCTGATCGACGATGGCGCAGACCGTGCCATCGCCAGCGAGCAGCATCACCCGGCGCTGGCGTCGCGCCAGGATCGCCGCGATGGCGGCGCGGGTGGCGTCCGGGCTGTCGACACTCACCACCTCGGCGCCCTGCGCGCGCGCCAGCGCTGTCGCCTGCACGGCGAGGCCCCGCGAAGCGCTGAAACTGCGCGGGTTGACGATCAGGCACGGGGTCGTGCTGGTCGTGGCAACGATGGGGAGGTCCGGCGTCGCCAGCGCGCGGGCGTGCGCGTTCAAGAGCGCCCGGAGCCCGGCGACCACGCCCGCATCGCCGACTGGCCCTGCGGCGTCTGCCGTGCCGACTGCCACAACTCGCGCACTGCCGTGAAGTAGCTGTCGCAGTTGCAGCCCCGGTAGAGCGCGTCGGCCGGCAGGCCCGCCATCAGGCGCCGATGCGCCTCGCCCAGGTGGTGGTAAGGCAGGGCAGGGAACATGTGGTGCAGTGCGTGGTAGCGCAGGCCGACGGGAAACATGAACACCGTCAGCCAGGTCTGCCCGGTGATATTGATCGATTCGGCCACCTGTTCGGCCATCGTCATGCGCCCGCCACCGTTGACATAACGATGCGCGGCCAGGTTGCGCACCCAGTTCAGCGCCAGCGTGAAGGCCAGCAGCGCATAGCCCATGAAGAACTGCGTGACGCTGACCGAACCACGCCACATCAGGAAGGCGATCGTTGCCAGGTACGCAAAGCACAGCGCCTCGACGATCTGCAGATGCCTTTCGTCGCGCTTCGGAAAGCGTTTGGCGTAATACGGGTTCGACACCGCTGCAGACACCCGCGTCAGCACCCATTCACGCATCCCGCTGTGCAGCCATGACAGTGGCCCCAGCACGCCGAAGCGCACGATCATGAACAGCGGCAGCAGGGGGGCTTGGCCGACATACTTCAGCGTCTCGGTCTGCGGCGATGAGCCCAGCGGCAGGTACTCACCGTCGGCCGGTGTGCCGAACTGCAGGTGGTTGTGGTGCTCGATGTGGTTGCGATACAGCACCCACGGCATCAGCAAGGGGATGCCCAGCAGCACGTTCCAGGCGCGCTTGAAGCCCGACATCTGCCCACCCGGCATGTGGACGATTTCGTGGATGAAGGTGCCGACGCGGAAGAACAGCACGCTGGCGCCGAGGAACGCCAGGATCTGCAGTGCACTCCAGGCCGGCGCGGTGAAGTAAACGGCCGTCAGCGCCCAGGCGGCGGCCGAACTCAGCAGCAGATCGGTCCAGTAGATCGAGGCGGAACGGCGGAACAAGTCACCGATCAGGACGCGGGACCGTTCCTGCCAGGCGGGGTCGAATGCGATGCTTGGCAATGCGTTGACGACGGGCTCGTCGAGGGTGGCAGTGGCAGTCACGGTGAAGCATAAAAAGGCATATCCGCCAAGGATACCCGCTCGACCTTAGGTTCCCCGGTTGCGGGCCAATGGCGGGTTCTTCGCAAAGTAGCGTTTGATGCCTGTGCACAACGCTTCGACCAGCTGCAACCGGTAGCGCTCGTCGCGCAGCTTGGCTTCTTCGTCGGGATTGGAGATGAAGGCGGTCTCGACCAGGATCGACGGGATGTCGGGCGCTTTCAGCACCGCGAAGCCCGCCTGCTCGACGCTGGCCTTGTGCAGCCGCCCGACGCGACCGATCTGACCCAGCACCTCGCCACCCAGGCGCAGGCTGTCCTTGATCTGCGCGGTGGTGCTCATGTCGAGCAGGGCGTGCATCACCGAGCTGTCCTTGACCTTGACGTTGATGCCGCCAACCGCGTCGGCCAGGTTCTCGCGGTTGGCCATCCAGCGCGCCGCCGCACTGCTGGCCCCGCCCTGGCTCAGCGCAAACACCGACGCGCCGCGCGCTTCGGGCGTGAAGAAGGCATCGGCGTGGATCGACACGAACAGATCGGCCTGCACCCGCCGCGCCTTGCGCACCCGGTCTTGCAGCGGCACGAAGAAGTCGGCGTCGCGCGTCAGCATCGCGCGCATGCCGGGCTGCGCATTCAGCCGCTCGCGCAGTTGCAGAGCGACCGCCAGCGCCACGTCTTTCTCGCGCAGCCCGCTCGGGCCGATGGCGCCCGGGTCTTCACCGCCATGGCCAGGGTCGAGGGCGACGATCACCAGACGGCTGGTGCGGCCCGTCGACTTGTTCGCTGCATCGCTTGCCTCGGCGGCCGCACGGGTCGGGCCAGGCTGCGACGCGGCGGCCTCGGCGGGTGCCGGGTTGGCGTTCGTTGGCGTGCTGGTGCCAGGGCCCAATGCTTTCGGGCCCGGCGCCGAGGCCGCCGCCGGTCGATCGACCTGGCCGATGAACTCGCCCAGCGCGTCGCGCACGGCCTGCGCCGCCTGCTGCTCGGCATGCTCCCGTTCCTGTACCAGCGCGAGCAGCAGATCGGGCTCCTGCGTCGGGTACAGATCGAACACCAACCGGTGCCGGTAGGCGGCCACCGGCGCCAGCGCGAACAGCTGTGGCTTGATGGCCTGCTTCAGGTCGATCACCAGGCGCACCACGCGCGGCTGGTACTGGCCAACGCGCACGCCCGCGATGAAGGGGTCGTCGGAGCGCACCTGGCCGACCAGGTCGCGCAACTGCGGGCTCAGGTCGAGTCCGTCAACGTCAATCACCAGCCGCGGCGGGTTGTCGGCCAGGAAATGCTTCGCGGCCAGCGCGCTGTCGGACTCGATCGTGACGCGGGTGTAGTCGGCCGCCGGCCACACCCGCACCGCGACGATCGCGGCACCGTGCGCGAGATGGCGCGTGCTCAGGGCCAGCACCAGCGTGCCCATGCACGCCAGCGCCTGTCGACGGGCTGGCGATCGGAGACGCGTGGGTCGGGCCGGGCTCATGGCAGTCTCATGGTCGCTTCATGGCAAGAGCGTGAGGCCGAGCGGGGTCTCGGCCTGGAATGTGACCTGCCGGCGGGTGTCGTCGCTGTCGGTATCGATCAATGGCGCATCGACCATCGCGATCTCGATGCGCAGGTCGCACGGTGGCAGCAAGCCCGCCGCGCGCTCGGGCCATTCGACCAGCTTCAGCCCGGTGCTCGCGAACACCTCGCGGAAACCGGCGTCCTCGAATTCCTGCGGGTCATCGAAACGGTAGAAGACGAAGTGCCAGATGCTCAGTCCTGGCAGGGCGTAGGGCTCCATCACGGCGTAGGTGGGGCTCTTGATCGCACCGACCACGTCGAGCGCGCGCAGCAGGTGGCGAACGAAGGAAGTCTTGCCGGCGCCCAGGGTGCCATGCAGCTCGATGCAGGCCGTGCGCAGCGACGCGTTCCCCGCCAGCGCCTGGGCGGTGGCTGCGCAGTCGGCCTCGTCGGTCCACAGCACAGTGCGCACGGTGTGCAGGTCGCGTGCTTCTAAGATCGGCATGCCGGCGGCTGGCGGTGCGGTCGTTGGCACGGAGAGTGAGCCAACGTCAGAGAGGAATGAGGCATGTTGACTGCGGACGGTGTGGACCTGTCGCTGTTGTGGTCGCGCATGCAGGCGTGGGCGGGACAACTCGGATTTTCCCAGATCGGGGTGTCCGACGTCGATCTGAGCGCGGCAGAACCCGGCCTGCAGGCGTGGTTGTCGGCTGGTTGCCACGGTTCCATGGACTACATGGCCCGCCACGGCCTCAAACGCGCCCGCCCGGCCGAGCTGGTGCCGGGCACGCTGCGGGTGCTGACGGCGCGGATGGACTACCTGCCGGCGCCGGCTTCGGGTGCATCCGACGATTGGCAGGCGATTGAATGGCAGCGCCTGAAGACGCCGGAGCAAGCGACGGTGTCGGTCTATGCCCGCGGTCGTGACTACCACAAGGTGCTGCGCCAACGCCTGCAGACGCTGGCCGACCACATTGCCGCGGCCATCGGCCCGTTCGGCTACCGCGTGTTCACCGATTCGGCGCCGGTGCTCGAGGTGGAGCTCGCCACCCGCAGCGGCGCGGGCTGGCGCGGCAAGCACACGCTGGCGCTGCACCGTGATGCCGGCTCGATGTTCTTCCTCGGTGAGATCTGCCTCGACCTGCCACTGCCGGTGACCGATCCCGTGGCGGCGCACTGCGGCAGCTGCAGCGCCTGCATCGACATCTGCCCGACCCAGGCGATCGTCGCACCCTACCGGCTCGATGCACGCCGCTGCATCAGCTACCTGTCGATCGAGCACCCTGGCCCGATTCCCATCGAGTTCCGCCAGCCCATGGGCAACCGCATCTACGGCTGCGACGACTGTCAGCTGGCGTGCCCGTGGAACAAGTACGCCCGGCGCAGCCCGCTGCCTGATTTCGACGTGCGCCCGGTGCTGGCCGATCCGACGTTGCTTGAGCTGTGGGCGTGGAGCGAAGCCGATTTCCTGCGCCACACCGAAGGCAGCGCGATCCGCCGCATCGGTCACGAGCGCTGGCGCCGCAACCTGGCGGTGGCGCTGGGCAATGCGCTGCGGGCCTCTTCCGATGCGGCCCTGGTCGATGCGTTGCGCGCCGCGCTGGTGGCCGCACGCCCCGACGCCAGTGCGCTGGTTTGTGAACACATCGATTGGGCGCTGGACGGCTGATGCATCGCAGAATCGCCGCATGAGCCCGCTCCCCGTAAGCGCCGCTGCCATCGATCGCTTCATTGACGCGCTGTGGATCGAGGATGGCCTGTCGGCCAACACCTTGGCTGCTTACCGGCGCGACCTGACGCTGTATGCGCAATGGCTGAGCGACCAACCTGCGGCCGCGCTCAACGCCACCACCGAAACCCATTTGCGCGACTACGCGGTGGCGCGCCACGCCGGCAGCAAGGCGAGCAGCACCAATCGCCGGCTGACGGTGTTCAAGCGCTACTTCCGCTGGGCGCTGCGCGAAAGCCTGATCACCGCCGACCCGACGCTGAAGTTGTTGGCAGCGAAGCAGCCGCTGCGCGTGCCGAAGATATTGAGCGAAGCGCAGGTCGAGGCGCTGCTGGCCGCGCCCGATGTGACCACGCCGCTGGGCCTGCGCGACCGCACGATGATGGAGCTGATGTACGCCAGCGGCTTGCGCGTGAGCGAACTGGTCACGCTGAAGACGGTGCACCTGGGCCTGGTCGATGGGGCCTTGCGCATCACCGGCAAATGTGCAAAAGAGCGGCTGGTGCCCTTCGGCGAGGAGGCGCGGGTCTGGCTGATGCGCTACTTGGAAGCTGCGCGGGCAGAGATATTGAACAAGCAAGTGAGTGACGCCCTGTTCGTCACCGCGCGCGGCGGGCCGATGACGCGGCAGATGTTCTGGCGGCTGATCAAGCAGCATGCGCTGCGCGGCGGTGTGCATGTGCCGCTGTCGCCGCACACGCTGCGCCACGCCTTTGCGACCCACCTGCTGAACCACGGCGCCGACCTGCGGGCGGTGCAGATGTTGCTAGGCCATACCGACATCTCGACGACGACGATCTACACCCACGTTGCCCGCGAACGCTTGAAAACGCTGCACACGGCGCATCACCCTCGCGGGTGATCCCAGATCAGACCCGCGCGGCTGATTTCAGCCCGCTGCGGTGCCGCCGAGCTGAAAACCCGCACTCCTACAATCCGCCGCAATCCAGAAAGGCCCGCCCTCCATGAAAGTCACCGCGTCCAATTTCAAGGCTTACGACATCCGCGGCATCGTCGGCAAGACGGTCGATGAGACCTTCGCCGAACACCTGGGCCGGGCCTTCGGCAGCGAGGCCGTGAAGGCGGGCGAGCGGGCCGTGGCGGTGGGCCGCGATGGGCGTCTGTCCGGGCCGGCGCTGGCCGCGGCATTGATCCGCGGGCTGGCCTCGACCGGGCTCGACGTGGTCGACCTCGGCGCCGTCACCACGCCGATGCTGTACTACGTGGCCGCCACGCGCGGGCGCCGCGGTTGCCACAGCGGGATCATGGTGACAGGCAGCCACAACCCGAAGGACTACAACGGCTTCAAGATGGTGCTGGCAGGCCGCGCCATTTATGGCGACGAGATCCAGGGCCTGCGCGTGCGCATGGAGGCGGAAGACTATGTGGTCAAGGCCGGCCGCTCGGCCACGATGGACATCGTGCCCGAGTACAGCGCGCGCATCACCGGCGACGCCAAGCTCAGGCGCCCGATGAAGATCGTGGTCGATTCGGGCAACGGCATCCCGGGCGCGTCGGCCCCGGGCATCCTGCGCGCGCTGGGTTGCGAGGTGACCGAGCTGTACTCCACCGTCGATGGCGACTTTCCCAACCACCACCCTGACCCGAGCAAGCCCGAGAACCTGGCTGATTTGATCCGCACCGTGCAAAGCACCGATGCCGAGATCGGCCTGGCTTTCGACGGCGACGGCGACCGCCTGGGCGTGGTGACGAAAGACGGCAACATCATCTACCCCGACCGCCAGCTGATGCTGTTCGCGAAAGACGTGCTCAGCCGCAACGCCGGCGCCACCATCATCTTCGACGTGAAGTGCACCCAGCGCCTCGCGCCGGTGATCCGCAAGGCCGGTGGCAAGCCGCTGATGTGGAAAACCGGCCACTCGCTGGTCAAGGCGAAGATGAAGCAGGTGAAGGCGCCGCTGGCCGGCGAGATGAGCGGCCACATCTTCTTCGGCGAGCGCTGGTACGGCTTCGACGACGCCACCTACACCGCGGCGCGGCTGCTGGAAATCTTGAGCCGCAGCAAAGACCCCAGTCGCGTCTTGAATGCATTACCGACCAGCTTCAACACCCCCGAGCTGAACGTGCCCTGCGCCGAAGGCGAGCCCAAGGTGCTGGTGCAAAAGCTGCTGGAAACAGCCAAGTTTCCTGGCGCGCTGGAGGTCATCACCATCGACGGGTTGCGCGCTGAGTACAAGGATGGGTTCGGCCTCATCCGTTCTTCCAACACGACGCCGGTGCTGGTGATGCGCTTTGAAGGCCACACCGAAAAGGCACTGCACCGCATCCAGGCCGATTTCATGGCCGCGCTGCTGGCAGTGAAGCCCGACGCGCAGATCGCCAAGGCGGCGCACTGACTTCAGCCCTCCAGTTCGCTGCTGCCCGCTGACCGCTGTGCAGCACCTGGCGCGCCTCGCCTACGCCACGCTGCTGTGGCTGGCCACACCGGTTTATCTGCTGAAGTTGTGGCGGCGCGGGCGTGCCGAACCGCTGTACCGCCACGCTATTCGTGAGCGCTTCGGCTGGTACGGTGTCGACGCAGCCACATCGGGCTGGGTGTGGGTGCATGCGGTGTCGCTGGGCGAAACGCGGGCCGCGGCTGCGCTGGTGGCGGCCTTGCGCATGCAGCGCCCCGGCATGCGCCTGCTACTGACCCACAGCACCGCCACTGGCCGCGCGGCGGGCGCCGCCTTGCTGCAGCCCACTGACCGCCAGGTGTGGCTGCCGTTCGACACGCCGGGCGCGGTGTCGCGCTTCTTCATGCACTTTCAGCCCGCCGTGGGCGTGCTGATGGAAACCGAGATCTGGCCCAACCTGGTGCATGCCGCGCAGCGCCGCGGCGTGCCGATGGTGCTGGCCAATGCGCGCCTGAGTGAGCGCAGTGCCCGCAAGGCCGATCGATTGCAGGCGCTGTTCGGGCCGGCTGCGCGCAGCGTGGCGCTGGTGCTGGCGCAAACGCCCGAAGACGCCGAGCGCCTGCGGGCCGTGGGCGCGCCGCGCGTGGAGGTGTGCGGCAACGTCAAGTTCGACATGACGCCCGACGCTGCACAACTCGCACGGGGCCACGCGTGGCGGCAAGCCATCGGCCGCCCGGTGGTGCTGGCCGCCAGCACGCGCGAAGGCGAAGAGGCTGCCTTGCTGCGCGCCTGGGCGCTGATGCGCCAGCAGCCGCCTGCAACGCGCCCGCTGCTGCTGATCGTGCCCCGCCACCCGCAGCGCTTCGACGAGGTGGCTGCGCTGATCGCGGCCAGCGGCCTCACCGCCGTGCGCCGCAGCGCCTGGGCAGACACGCCGCCGCCCGGGGCCACGCAAGCCGATGTGTGGCTGGGCGACTCCATCGGCGAAATGGCGGTCTATTTCAGCTGCGCGCAGGTGGCGCTGCTGGGCGGCAGCTTCGAGCCGCTGGGCGGCCAGAACCTGATCGAAGCCGCCGCCTGCGGCTGCCCGGTGCTGATGGGCCCGCACACCTACAACTTCGCCGATGCGGCCGTGCTGGCGCAACGTGAAGGCGCGGCGATGCGGGTGGTTGACATTGAGGCGGCGGTGCGGGTCGCAAGCGAAATGCTCGTAACGTCGGGGCGCAATGAACGCAACACGTCGAAGCTCCGCGAGTCGACCTATCCCAGCGCCGACCACGCCTTAACATTTGCCAGTAGGAACCGCGGCGCTGCTAAACGCATGGCGCAGCAGATTGATGCGTTTATCGCGGCAGCTACGACATCCACTTGAACCAGGTCAGCGTGCAGCTTGCTGATACGCGCTGCACGCTGACTTCCGCCTCAAGCCCAACTCGGCGCAATCACCGGATTCAGCGCCGCCGCGTAATTCGCCGGCAAGGTTATCTGACCCGCCACTGGTGGTGAGAACGACGCCATCGCATTGACCAATTGCTGCACTTGCGAGGCCAGCAAAGCCTGCCCGTCGGCGAGCTTGAAGCTTTCGATCTGATGGCTCGGGCTCGTGTACCAGCCGTTGATCGTCAGCCGGTCGGTCGTGCCGATCACCGACAGCTCCAGGTTGTTGCCGACCTGGCGCAGCCAGATCTGGTCTTCGGTGGCGCCAGCCAGAACGTCGAGGCGGTCTGTTCCACCGGCATCGGTCACGATGTCGGCGCCCTGCGTGCGGCCCCACACATAGATATCGTTCGACGTCGTCGAGGTGTCGTTCAGCGTGTCAGACCCCAGGCCGCCGCTGTAGGTGTCGTTGCCGGCGCCACCCGCCAGCACGTTGGCGCCGGAGTTGCCAGTGAGCACGTTGTTGAGCGTGTTGCCGGTGGCATTGATCGCGGACGATCCTGTTAGCGCCAGGTTCTCGAGGTTGGCGCCCAGCGTCCAGCTCACAGCCGACTGAACAGTGTCGATGCCTTCGTTCGCTACTTCTTTGATCACGTCGTACACGATGTCGACGAAGTACGTGTCGTTGCCGAGGCCGCCCACCATGGTGTCGGCGCTCCCACCCCCGCTCAGCGTGTCGTTGCCGGCGCCGCTGGTCAGCACATTGTTCCCGTAGTTGCCAGTGAGGACGTTGTCGAGCGCGTTACCTGTTCCATTGATTGCGATCGACCCGGTCAGCGTAAGGTTCTCAAACGCGTTGCCGAGTGTCCAGGTCACTGCCGACTGGACGGTGTCTGTCCCCTCGTCAGCCAGCTCGGTCACCACATCGGTCGCCACATCGACCAAGTAGAAGTCGTTGCCTGCGCCACCAATCATCATGTCAACGCCTGTGCCACCGTTCAGCGTGTCGTTACCGGCACCGCCTGTCAGCAGATTGCTGGCGCTGTTGCCCGTCAGGGCGTTGTCGAGCGAATTGCCTGTGCCATGGGTTGCAGAAGAACCCGTGAGCGTCAAGTTCTCAAAATTCGCGCCCAGAGCCCAAGTCACCGCTGCCTGAACCGAATCGGTGCCTTCGCTGGCCGCTTCGGTTACCACGTCTGTGGCCACATCGAGGATGTAGAGATCGTTGCCCACGCCGCCGATCAAGGTGTCGGTTCCGGAGCCGCCGTTCAACGTGTCGTTGCCAGCGCCGCCCGTCAGCGTGTTGTTCGCCGTGTTGCCGATGAGGTGGTTGTTCAGCGCGTTGCCAGTGCCATTGATTACGGCGGTGCCGATCATGGTCAGGTTCTCAACGGATTCGCCCAGAGTAGAGTTTTGTGAGGATGGTGGATAGATCCCATCTGGTGCCGTCAGCGAACTCGATTTGCTGAATGGGATTCCAGTCCGGGTACAGCTGATCTTGGTTGGAAAACCCCTCCACGGTGATTCTGTCGCTGATCCCTTTGACGGATATCTCCAAATCGCTACTGCCAGCCAGGTAGAACATGTATCTTTGGGTCAAGACGACATCTGTGGGCAGCACCCCAGCTATGAACTGCAATGTGTTGAGTTTGTCGGTCGTTGAGTCGTACGAAAATATCGAGTCTTGCCCGTCACCCCTGCTGAACACGTAGATGTTGTTGCCAGTGCCACCGACCAGTTGATCGTTACCCAAGCTGCCAGCGAGGGTGTCGTTCCCCTCATCGCCCGACAGAAAGTCGTCGCCTACGCCGCCTGAGATGTTGTCGGCACCCAGACCGCCTCCAAGCACATCTCTGCCATCGCCGCCGTGCAGGTTGTCGTTGCCACTGGCCCCGCGCAACGTGTCGTCTCCAGCTCCGCCGTTAATGATGTCGTTGCCCGAGGTGCCATCCAGTTGATCGTTGCTGGTCGTTCCTGCGAACAGATGGGTCAGGATGGTGGAGATGTTCCAGACGGTTCCGTCAGCGAACCTGAATTGCTGTACCGGGTTGTACCCATTGGTGGGGTCGTTGTTGTGGAAAAACCGGCGGATGGTGATCTTGTCCGTCGTTCCCGCCAAAGACACCTCCAGCGCGATATTGCCTCCCCCATCGTTGTCTTCGACCTGCTTGAGCACGATCTCCGTGGGCAGCATCCCGTCCTTGAATTGCAACGTGCTGAGCCTGTTTGCGGTGTTGTCGTGATCGCTGCTGAGCAGGGTTTCTTGCCCATCGCCCTTGCCGAATAGATAGGTGTTGTTGCCCAGCCCACCGTTGAGGGTGTCGTTGCCGGTACCGCCGTCAAGAGCGTCATTTCCCTGGTTGCCATACAGCTGGTCGGCTTCACTGCCGCCGCGAAGCTCATCGTCCCCTTGTCCACCGACCAGCGTGTCCTTGCCAGCACCTCCATCCAGGGAATCGTTGCCACTCAATGTAGTTGTTGCACTCGTGGTGAGCTGGTCTTCTCCAGCAAGCCAATCGTTGCCTTCGCCGCCCAAAAGTACATCGTCGCCGCCGCCACCATACAGGTCATCGTTTCCGCGTCCGCCATCCAGCCTGTCGGCGCCGTGCCATGTGGCCGCCACGTCTGCAACGAGGTCGTCGCCCTCCAGGCGATCGGCGCCGTCACCACCAATGAGTTCGTCGGCGCCGCCGCCGCCAACCAGCTGATCGTCTCCATCGCCACCGTCAAGGTGATCGTCGCCGGCGTACTGACTGGAAAGTTTGTAGTCGTCGCCGTAAATCACGTCGTTGCCAACGCCGCCGTACAGCAAGTCCGAGCCGCCGCCACCAAAAATCACGTCGTTTCCGGCGCCGCCGTCGATGAAGTCCTGTCCGTGGCGGCTGGCGTCCAGTGTGTAGCGGATGACGCCACTGGCGCGGTAATAAGTAAGGTTGTCAAAGACTTCGCCTGTGGTCACGGCCACCTGGTAATCGCCTTGCAGTCCGTCGTCACCTGCCCCGCCGTAGATCACATCGTTGCCGTCGTAGCCGGCAACCTGGTCATTGCCTGTGCCGGCGTCGACCACATCATCGCCACCTCCCGCGTTCACCACGTCGTCTCCAGCGCCTGCATGGATGAGGTCGTTGCCGTTGCCCACATTGGTGCCGAACCAGGCGCCACGCGTGAGGTCGGCATAGGTGCGTTGCGAGCCTGCGTTGTAGTTGTTCGTGTCGCCAGCGTCCGGGACCACGTTTTGCCGCTGCATGGCCAAGAGCCCGGAAAGATCGGTCTCGGCCAGTGGGTTGATGTACTGCGTCAACACCTTGAAGACTTGCTGGCTCAGCGCCGTCGTGCCGATGGCCGCCACCGTTGTGGCCAACCTCAGTTGGCGTTGCTGGTCGGTGGCGGCGTCGTTGACGCCGGTAATCCAAGAACCATCTGGCGCAGTCATCGCAAAGCTGTTGTTGCCATCGGCAAAGATCACATCGCCGCCGTTGCCACCAATCAGCGTGTCGTTGCCCACGCCTCCGAACAGCGCGTCATCGTCCCCTGCACCGACGAGCAAGTCGTCGCCCGTGTCGCCTGCGAGCATGTAGACACTGCGCCCCGTGGCTGCCTGCATTTCTCCCGCAGCGATCGCATCGGCCAGGGTGAGTTCAGTGCCGCTGTACACGTGGTCGTTGCCGGCGCCACTGCTCAGAAAGATCTGCTGGGTGACGCTGGTCGTGCCGCCCACGATCACGTCATCGCCCCGGGCGGTGAGCACCGAACCGATGGTCAGGCTGTTGGCGTTGAACACCCGCCAGTTGTCGGTTTGCGGCAGTGTGCCGCTCAGGCTCCACTGGTAGCGGCCTGCGGCAGTCGACAGATCGAAGCTCGCGGCCGCAGTGGGCGCCGGAGTGGGTGCAGGCGCCACCGGCACCGAGATGCCCAACTCGCCACTGTCGAAGTCACGCACCCGCACCGAAGAGCCCGCCCCAACGACCGTCAGCTCGCGATTTACCGCGTCGTGGATGTAAGTGACAGGTGTGCCCGCCTGAGACGAGTCGGCCCACACCGTCACGCCGCTGGCGCTGCTCTTGAAGGTGCCCGCGCCGGTCAAGGTGCGACCCACAAGCTGTAGCTGATCCGTGGCGTCGGGATTGAGGATCGTGTCCTGCCCTGCGTTCAGGCCCACGACGAACACATCGGCGCCCGCGCCTCCAAGCAGGGTGTCGTTGCCCGCGCCCCCGTCGAGCAGGTCGGCGTCTGCGTTGCCTTCAAGGTAGTCGCTACCGTCCAGGCCATTGAGCACGTCGTTGCCTGCGCCGCCGTAGAGGCTGTCGCCGACGCCTGCACCTGTGAGTGCGTTGGCGTTCGCACCGCCGAACAGAAAGTGGTGGACGCTGTTTGACGGCGAGTCAGGCGCAAAGCCTTGGGCGATTTGGTAGCCACTTGCGTAGTCTTTGAAAAAAGTTGAATCGCCTTGAAACCGTGGGTGTTCCCAGGGTTCTGGCACTACAAGATTGACGGGGTTCTTGTCTTGGGTAGCAAACCAGAACTTGCGTTCAAGGAAAGACGAGCGGTCGGCGAGGTACTCGTCAGTCATGCCATTCGGCGCGGTGTTTGCGTTGTAGAGATTGAGAGCGCCGTTGACGTTAAGAGAGGTGTAGTCCATGCCGATCAGGGCAAATGGATTCAGGGCCTGAAGGGCATAGCGAACCGCAAGACCTTGGCTGGTGTTGACAGATGCTTGGCCTCGGACCTCATCTGCAGTGAAGGTTGAAAGAACCGAAATTTGCGCGTTGCCAGAAGCTGTGAGGCTGGCGTATGCGGGGCTGCTTTGCAGGGCGTAGAGGTTGGTGTAAAAGTTGTCGCGGTTGCCCGATGCCGTCGAGACAACAGTTGAGCCAATCAGCAGTTTGCGCAGCGCATCGATGGCGACCTCTAGCGTGTTGTTCATGGGGCTACCGGAGGCATCGACCAATGCATTCAGTTGCGCGCTCGTCAGCCTGGGGTCCAGCGTTGCGTACAGCGCCTGAACCGCCAAAGCATCGGTGAGTCGGACGATGCTGTGATTGCCGAAGCCGATGCCTGGTTCAGCTTCGATCTGCACACTCACAGCGGTGCCCACAGGCGCACCGAGACCGGAAATGAGCGATGCGCCCTCACTCGCAGTGATGTTCCAGACGTTGGCGGTTGGGGCGCCGCTCAGCCCGAAAAGTGCGAAGAGGTTGCCCGCCAGCCCGGCCACGCCCGGAGCGTTGTAGAGATACGCGCCAGTAGCTTGCGAGCCGAATTGCGCCTTCACTGCTGCGGCCAGGTAGCCACCCAGAGAATGGCCGGTTACGGTAAACGAATCGTTGCCGAGCTTGGTGGGATCGTTGCGCCATTGGCCGATCTGGGCTTTGAGCGCTACGAACTGAGGGTTCAGCGAAGCTGGCAGTCCCAGCGCCAGAAGTCCGTCGGCGGTCAGGTCGAGCGTACTGGGCTCGGTACCTCGGATGGCGAGGTACTTGGGGCCGATGGGGCTGCCGTCGCTGTCGCGCTGCTGAAAGATCGTCGCGGAGACTCCGCTGGACGGGTCGGTGTATTGGTCGATGACCATCCAGTACTCAGCGAACTGAGCCGCTTGCGCGGAGGACATGCCGGTTGTATCTCGCCTCAGCTCGTCTATCGATGGTGTTCCAACAGTGAGGCTTGCATAAGACGAAAGAGCAAGCTCCGATTGGAGGAGATACTCGTAAATATTAGGCATTTATTTTTTCTCCGCTGAGAAAATCCTCTTGAAAAGCGCGATTTCCGAACTTTCCGATGTTGGTGGGCAATGATAGTTGGAGGGCTCCCAAGGGCCAGATATATCGCCGCCTCCTCGTCCGTATGAGATCGCTTCACCAAGCAGCTTTTGATCTGATTTCCTTAATACTTTATGTCGATAGAGGACCATTGATGGATTCCCTTCACGGTAGAGATGTTGTTCTGAGTTGTATATATATACTAGGCCTAGTGCATTCTCTCCCTGGGTAGGTCGATAAAAGTTGATCTGACCGTATTCATTGAATTTATCTGCCGGTAGCTTTACCGTCTCATAAACCTTGATCCCGCCGTCAATAGCACACAGGCGCCTCACTTCCGCGTCCAGCTCGGACTTCGATGGCGTCGCGCAGCTGGCCATCAGTGGCAAAAGTAGACATACCGAAATCAACGCTCTCATGCTGCAATCCTCCCGTAGGTGTCATTCGCGGCGGTGGAGCGGTAAAGGTGGTGTCGCTCGGACATGAGGATGGCCGGCGCTACTTGCATCCCCAGCCCGGACATCGGGCTGACACTTGCATCGGCCTTGATCTTGGCGACTTTGGAGGGGCTGATGAACATGGTGGCCCTGAGGCCGCCAGGCTCGATGCCGTGGTCATTGAGCTGGCGACCATTGAGCAAGAGCTGGCCTTTGGCCTGGCTGTTTGCAGTGGTGTCAAAGCCGGCATGGGCGACGACCATGCAGGTGTCTTTGCTCGCGCTGCTCTGTAATGAATCGCAGCCAAGCAAGTAGCTGGTACAGGTGATGTTGGCAGTTACAGAGTAGGCGGGATTGACCGCCAGATGCAACGTCATCGCCTCCCACGCCTGCAATGAACTGGCGTCATCGCCAACACGAGTTGGAATATCTTCAAGCGTGAAGTAAAAAACTAGAAAATCATCTGCTCCGTTGTGCACATCATTTGACAGTTTTGCATATTGTTGAAATGTTGGCATGGTAAATTCCTGGTTGAGTGGGTGTATCAAAAAACAAATATATCGTTGATCAGCAACTCTTGCTCCGCTTGTCGACGATTTTCTTGTATTCCATGGAAACTTCTGGTCGATCACGAAGTAGTTTCGTCTTGTCTGAGATCGTGAAAATAGACTCGCTGTCTCTGGTATATCTTCCATCCGGGATGCCAATGGTAACTACGTTGGCATCTCGTCCGATCCATTTAGGGTCCATCGATTGCTGAAACCATTCATCCTCGTGATACCGGTATGCCGTGTAAGGCAGCGTCGTTCGTCCGATGTCATGCCCACTTTCGCAGTGATAAGACGCTGCGACGATGATCCATTCATGGGTATCTGGGTCTCGGTCCAGAATCATCGGTGCATACACCCCGCTCCACATTGCTGGGTTGTCAGGCTTGTCGGGTGATTTGAATTCGATCGTCATTCCCGTGTTGAATGCCTCGCCCTCGCCCTCGCCGCCGGTAACCGGGTTCTCGCTGAATTTGGCGGTCCGCTGAATCACGATCACCTCGCCGGTCTGGAGTTGGACCTCTTCACGCCATTTCAGGTCGGGGGCGTTGAAGGTGAGCCACAACCCCAGCCCCGCCGCAGACAGGCCCAACAACCAATCCATCAGCTTCATCAAAAACTCCCGACTCGATCAAACGCAGGAGGCGCTTTTGTCGCGTGTCGTGGCGACAGACCGAGCAGTGCGTCATACCCACTTAATCCCATGCTCAATCCGTAACACTGCGCATCCGCCATCGCCTGCATGCGCCAGCCCACATTGGCGCTTTCGCTGTGCATCGTTTGGATGACGGCGTCGGCGATCGCGGCTGTGTCGAAGAAGCCGACCAGTCGGCCGTTCTCGCCGTCGCGCATCACTTCTCTGACGGGGGCGGTGTTGCTCGCCACGATGGGCGTGCCGCAGGCCATGGCTTCGAGCAGCGACCAACTCAACACGAAGGGGTAGGTCAGGTACACATGCGCGCTCGACACCTGCAGCACCTGCAGGTACTGCTCGCGCGGCACGCGGCCCATGAAGTGCGTGCGTGTCGGGTCGAGCTTCACTTGCGTCAGCATGTGTTCACGCCAGTTGCTGGCCGTGGCTGATTTGGTCTTTCTAATCGATGGTGGCCGCTGCCCGTAGCTCACCTCATCGCCGCCGACGATCAGTGCGTGGCACCGTGGGTCGATCCGCTGGATGCGTTCCAGCGCGCGCATGAAGACGTGAAAGCCGCGGTAGGGCTCTAGGTTGCGGGCGACATAGGTGATCACCGGCCGATCAATGTCGCTTGCTCTGAGCACCACGCCGCTGGGTGTGGTGATCGTGGCATCAGGGTTCGGGCCCAGTTCGTGGGTGGCGATGCCTTCGTGCTGTACGCGGATCTTGGAATGAAAGATGTCTGGGTGGAGGCTCTTCTGCCACTGCGTCGGCGCAACGGCCGCGTCGCAGTGGGTCAGGTTCAGTGCGTGCAGCGCGTTCCAGGTTCTGATGCGTGCCTGTGTGTCGAAGCTGACCGGGAACTCTGGATCGAAGCCAACGTCGCCGCCGTTGGCGCTGTAGTACCACTCGCACAGGTGCACCAGGCGCGAATCCGGGAACACATCCTTGGCATACAGTGTCTCGCCCCAGCCCGGGTGGGCGACGATCACATTGGGCACGAAGCCGGTCTGGCGCAACTTCAGCATCGCGCGCGCCGTGGCCTGCCCGTGCAGCGTGGCGGCTTCCATCTGCCGCAGATACGCGTGTTGACTCGATCGCACGGCGCGAGCCGGCGCGTAGCGCGTCAGTGCGTTGAAGCCCGGCAAGCCGGGTGCTGTGTCGCGGCCCAGCCCGCGCACGTCCCAGCCGGGGCGCTCGCTCCAGGTGCGCACCAGGTGCGCAAACTGCCCAGGAAAGTTCTGATGAATGACGAGCACTCTCATCAACGCTCCCGCAGGCTTTCGCCGACCGTCTTCTGAACCGGGCTGAGCAGGTAATCGATCACCCGACGCTGGCCGGTCTTGATCTCGGCGGTGATGTTCATGCCGGGACTCAGGTGGATGCGCTTGCCATCCACGGCCATGCTGTCCCGGCTGAACCGCAGGGTGGCGGGAAAGATGGCGCCGCGTTTTTCGTCGGCCACCGCATCGGCCGTCACGCTGCTGACGGTGGCATTGACTGTGCCGTAGCGGGTGTACGGAAAGGTCTCCAGCTTGATGGTCGCCAGCTGGCCGGCGTTGACGAAGCCGATGTCCTTGTTGTCGATCACCACCTCGGCGGTGACTTCCGCGTCCCTCGGCACGATCACCATCAGCACCTGCGCCTCAGTCACCACGCCGCCCTCGGTGTGAACCGCCACCTGCTGCACGGTGCCGTCCACGGGCGCCGTCAGCTGGGTCAGTCGGGAGCGCTGCTGCGCCTTGTTCAGCTCTTGGGTGAACTGCTGCCGCTTCAGCATCGCCTGCGCCTGCCTCTCGCTGAGTGAGCGTTGGGTCTCGGCCAGGTACGCTGCACGCGCTTGCGTTGTTTCTTTTGACGCGGCCTGAGCTTCGGCAAGCCGCGCCTGTTGCGTGGCCAGATCGCGCTCCTGTTCGATGCGCTCCCGGGTGCGATCCTGGCCGGCGTGGCCGGACATGAAGCCCTTGTCTGCCAGCGCCTTGAAATCCATCTCCCGCTGCTGGGCCATTGGCAGCGTGGCTTCCAGTTTGGCGATCGTCTCGCGCACGGTGGCGAGCTCGGCCTGGCGGTGTGCCTGCTCGGCCTCGAGCTTGGCCAGCCGAGCGGAAACGTCCTGCCACTCGGCAGCCAGTTGAGCGCTGACGTGGCTGGTTGCTTCGGCTGCAAGCGTAGGTGCACGTTGAGAACGCAGCGCCTGGATCAAGGCTGTGGTGCGCCACTCTTCTGACTGTGCCCACGCGAGCTGCTCCTGTGCGTTGGCTCCGTCGGCGCTGGCATTGGTGGCATCCAGCTCCACCAGCACCTGCCCCGCTTGAACGGCGTCGCCGTCCTTGACCAGCACCTTGCGAACGACGCTCGTTTCCAGTGGCTGAAGGGTCTTCGTGCGCTCGCTCACCACGATGCGGCCAGGCGCCACCGCGACGATGTCGGTCTGCCCGACGATGCTCCATGCCAGCGCAGCGGCGAACAGTGCGCAGATCGCTAAGGCAAAGCGCCGTGGCGACGGGTGGACCGGCGTTTCCTGCAGGCTGAGTGCAGCGGGCAGGAAGGCCGCTTCGTCAGCCAGACGCTTCGGTCCTGACAGCGCGTGCCGAAGGTCCCAGGCAACACCAAAGATGGCGCGATAACGGGCCAGCAGGTCGAGGGCAGGGTGGCGCTGGGTGGCCAATTCGGAGGGGTTGGTCATGGCATCACCGGTTGAATGGGTTGGGCTGCGGTGCCTTCCTGCATCGCCCACAGATGCGCATACAGCCCGTGCGGATGCGCGCGCAGCGCGTCGTGGGTGCCCGTCTCGACCACGCGCCCCTTGTCCATGACCACGATGCGGTTCGCGTTGCGCACCGCGCTCAAGCGGTGGGCGATCACCAGCACCGTGCGGCCCTGGCAGATCTGAGCCATGTTGCGTTGGACGATGGCTTCGCTTTCGTAGTCGAGCGTGCTGGTGGCTTCGTCGAAGATCAAGATGCGCGGCTGGTTGAACAGCGCCCGGGCGATGGCGATGCGCTGTCGCTGCCCACCCGACAGGCTGGCGCCTTGCTCGCCGACCAGCGTGTCGTAGCCCTCGGGCAGCTCGCTGATGAAGTCGTGTGCGCCGGCCAGTTGCGCTGCACGCAGCACCGGCTCGATCGGCGCGGCGGGGTCGGTAATGGCGATGTTCTCGCGCACGCTGCGGTGGAACAGCAGGTTGTCCTGCAGCACCACGCCGACCTGGCGGCGCAGCTGTGCCGCATCGACCAGCCCGATGTCGATGCCGTCGATCAAGATGCGGCCTTGCTCCGGCGTGTACAGCCGCTGCACCAGCTTCGTCAGCGTGCTCTTGCCCGAGCCCGATCGCCCGACGATGCCGATCACCTCGCCGGAGCGGATGTCGAGGCTGAAGCCTTGCAATGCAGGGGCTGCTTCCGGACGGTAGCGGAAGGTGACTTGATCGAGCGTGATCTGGCCCCGGATCGGTGGCAGTTGTGCGGCATTGCTCGGTGGCACCTCGGTGCGCGCATTCAGCACATCACCAAGGCGGGCCATCGAAATGCCGGTTTGCTGAAAGTCGCTCCACATCTGTGCCATGCGCATGATGGGCTGGCTGACGCGGCCTGCGAACATGTTGAAGGCGACGAACATGCCCACCGTCAACTGCCCTTCGATCACCAGGTGCGCGCCGTACCAAAGCGTGGCGGCGTTCACCAGCTTGCCGATCAGGTTCACGCCTTCATGTGCAAAGCCTGCCAGTGTTTGTGTCCGAAAGCTCGCCGATACATAGGCCGCGAGTTGGTTGTCCCAGCGTCGCGCCATCGCGGGTTCGAGTGCAGTGGCCTTCACGGTTTGTATGCCGGTGACGGTCTCGACCAGCAAGGCCTGGTTCTCGGCGCCACGAGCGAACTTCTCGTTGAGCCGGGCGCGCAGCACCGGCACCACCATCCAGCTCAGACCCAGGTAAAGCGGCAGCGAGACCAGCACGATCAGTGTCAGCGGCACGCTGTAGGCAAACATCACTGCGATAAAGACGACCGAGAACAGCACGTCCAGCACCAGCGTCAGCGCGTTGCCCGTAAGAAAGCTGCGGATGTTTTCCAGCTCGCGCACGCGAGCGACCGAATCACCGACGCGACGCGCCTGGAAGTAAGCCAGCGGCAGGTTCAGCAGGTGCCGGAAAAGCCGCGCGCCCAGCTCGACATCGATGCGGCTGGTGGTGTGGCTGAAGACGTAAGCGCGCAGCGCCGTCAGCAGGCTCTCGAACACCACCACGATGACCAGGCCGATCACCAGCACATCAAGCGTCGTCAGGCCGCGGTGCACCAGCACCTTGTCCATCACCACCTGAAAGAACAACGGGCTGACCAGCGCGAACAGTTGCAGGAACAGGCTGATCGCCATCACCTCGCCGAACAGGCGGCGGTATTTGACGAGGCTGGGGATGAACCAGCTGAAGTCAAACCGCGCCAGCTCGCCGGCCAGCGAAGCACGACTCGTGATCAGGATCAGCTCGCCGCTCCATTGGGTGGCGAAGACATCGAGCGGCTCGATCGTCGGGCGAGCGCCATTTGCTGTTGAACTGCCCGTGGGGTCTTGAAACAGCACCCGCTGGCCATCGCACTGGACGAGCACGACGATGCGCTGAGCCCCGCCCTCTTTGGTCTTCAACACCGCCAAGGCAGGAAGCGCCGCGAGGTTCAGGCGATCGATGGAGCTTCGGCTTCGTTTGGCCTTCAGGCCGATGTGCCGAGCCGCGATCAGCAACTCGTCGATGTCGATTCGATGGCTGTTTGACCAACCGAACTGGTGGCCCAACGCGGCTGGATCGGCGGCAATGTGGTGCAGACGCGCGATCAGGCACAGCGCCTGCAAACCGCTGGGCGGTGACGGTTCAACGGCAGTCGTTGCGCCAGCGCTGAACGGGCCCGGACCGAAGGCAAACGAGTCTTGTCGGTCTGCTTGAACAGACTCCAGCGGCCCCATGCGACTCCCCCTCGACGGCGTGTCAAAACGTTACGAGATCAGTTTGCGCAGGGATCTGCGATTCGAATACCCCCCAAACCCAGGAGGCTGTCAGGTCTTACATGTACCCCCATCATGGGGATGACACGCGGGGCAAAACTTGCTCGACGGGCCCTAGCAGGCTGTTGAATTTCGCCCACGAGAAAACGTCGTGTGCGGGGTGCTCGTTGTGGACGCCGTGTGGGGATTGCTCGCGGGGTGAATGCGATGTGCGGATCGGATGGAATGCAAGAAGCGTTGTTCACGGTCTCCAAGCCCGAGGACTTCGTGCCCACCGACCACCCGCCGCGCGCGCTGCTCATCCAGGTCTTGTTCTCCGTGCGCAGCGAGCGCCAGTTGATGGAGCAGGTTTGCCACACCTTGTTGTACCGCTGGTCCATCGGCCTGGCCATCGACGACGAGGTCTGGGATCACTTCAGTTTTTCGAAGTACCGCGACTGCCTGCTCGAACACGCCGTGGTCGAGCACTGCTTCACCGAGGTGATGGACTTGCCCGACAAGCGCAACTTGCTCAGCCGCGAGCACTTCTCGATGGACGGCGCACTGGTCCAGGCCCTGGGCCAGCCACTAGAGCTTCGTGCGCAAGGATGGCATCAGTGACAACGCCCACGCTGGCGCCAACAGTGGTGGCCCCAGCGGGCGCAACGCCCGGGCCGACTGAAAGGGCAAGCTGCGCAGCAACGACACCCCTGCCAGCAGCACCGACTGCGATGCGCGCATGTTCAGGAAGCGCCACTACATCGCAGCGATCCTGGCCTTCCAGGCTCATGTGCTGATGGAGAACCGCTCGGGGCTGGTGGTCGCTGCGGTGGTCACGCATGTCGATGGCCTGGGTGAGCGGGTGGCCGCGCTGGCGATGCTTGATGCGGTACCCGGCAAACATCCCAAGACGGTTGCCGCTGACAAGGTCTACGACACGCGCGACTTCATCGCGGCGTGCCGCCAGCGGCGCATCACACCGCATGTGGCGAGCAACGCCACGCGCATCGGTGGCAGCGCGATTGATGGGCGCACCACGCGGCACGCGGGATATGTCGCAAGCCAAGTGATCAGAAAGCGCATCGAGTAGCACTTTGGCTGGGACAAGACCGTCGGGCGCATCAGGCAGACCGTGATCAAGATGACGCACATCAGCTCGGGTCGAGGTCATCGGTCAACTTGGGGCGGTGAAATTCAACCGCCTGTTAGCGCGTCCCGGTGCCTTGTCGTGCAGATGCGCGTCGCGCGATGTCGAATTGGCGCCGATTTTCCCAAAGCGACCGGTTTTTCCAAGATCGGAGGCCTGCCTCTTCCTACAGTTCTGGTCATGCAGACGTTCATTTGTCGCTGCCCGCAGGCGGCTCAGACCCACCCAATCAGTTCCCGATGAAACCCAGCGACTCGAACGGCATGCGCTGCGTGCACTGCACCAGCCTGCATCCGCACTGGGACCGCTCGCTGCGACCGGCGCATGTGGTGGCCGATGGCGCGGTGATCTCGATGGGCTGCCCCGATGCATCCAACGGTCTGCTGGGCCCGAACTCGACGGCGCATGACATCGCCCAGATCGATTTCGGCATGCTCGACCCGCTGTGCGGCCCCATCCATGTCGAAGGTGCCGAGCCGGGCGACGTGCTGCAGGTCGATGTGCTCGACATCGAATTGGGCGCGTGGGGCTGGACCGGCCTGCTCAAGGGCTTCGGCCTGCTGGCAGACGAGTTCCCGCAGCCCTACTTCCGCAGCTTCGACCTGACGGGCACCGAGGTCGATGTGTTCGGCCTGGCATTTGCGCTGCGCCCGATGATGGGCGTGCTCGGTGTCGCACCCGCAGCGCCCGGCGCGTTTGCCTCGATCACGCCGACGAACGCTGGCGGCAACATCGATGTTCGCTACCTGGGCGCCGGCTCGACCATCTACCTGCCGGTCTTCAACCAGGGAGCCCTGCTGTCGGGCGGCGACGGCCACGCGCTGCAGGGCGAAGGCGAGATCTCGGGCACGGCCATCGAAGCACCGATGACAGCCACGCTGCGCCTGAAGGTGATCAAGCAACAGACGCTGGCTGCGCCGGTGCTCGACTTCTCGACCGCGCGCTACGGCGAGACCGAATACCGCGATTTCTTAGGCGTCGGTCCGGACCTGTACCAGGCGGCTCGCGACGCCACCCGTTATGCCGTCGACGCCTTGGCGGCGCACTTCAAGGTCGAGCCCTTCGAGGCCTATGCGGTGCTGGGGATGGTGGCTGAGCTTCGCATCCACGAGATCGTCGACCAGCCGAACTGGGTCGTCGGCTGCATGGTTCCGCGGCGACTGTTTCAAAACCGCGCGTTCTCGTCTGGTGCGTGACGCCGGCCTTCAGCTTTCGCAGTTTTTCAAACCGGAGTACCACCATGTCGCACCCCCTGTCCCGTCGCCGTGTGAGCGCCCTGTGTCTTGCCTTGTTGAGCCTGTGCGTTGTACCGTCAATTCATGCAGCCGATGCGCCTTTGCGTGTCGGCGTCCCGGTCTGGGTCGGCTGGATGCCCTGGTGGGTCGCGCAGGAAAAAGGCCTGTTCGCCAAGCGCGGCGTGGCTGTCGAACTGCGCAACTTCGCAGTGCAAGGCGATGCGGTGACGGCGCTGGCCGGTGGCAGCCTCGACGCGGCCAGTCTGGCGACCAACGACATCCTGACTATCAATGCCGCCGGACCAAAGGCATCGGTGGTGCTGCTGCACGATGAATCAGCCGGCGCCGACATGCTCATCACACGCGGCATCGACACGCCTCAGGGGCTGAAGGGCCAGCGCATCGCTTTGGAGATCGGTGGCGTGAGCCACTTTTTCCTCACCAAGCTGCTCGCCAAATACGGCATGTCTGAGAAGGATGTGACGGTGGTGAACATGGCGGCGCCCGATGCGGGTGCTGCGTTCACTGCGAAGTCAATCAAGGCAGCCGTCACCTGGGAGCCTTTCGGCACGCAGGGCGTCAAGTCGGGCGGCAAATTGCTGCTGACCAGCAAGGACACCCCGGGCGCCATCGTCGATGTGTTGAGCGTCAGGAACGAGGTACTGAAGGCGCGCCCGGAACAGGTGCGCCGCATGGTGGCCGCCTGGTTCGACGCGCTCGACTACGTCAAGAAGCACCAGGCCGAGTCATTCAAGATCATGGCCAAGGCGTCGGGCGTGTCGGTGGCCGAATTCGGCGACATGTGGAAGGGTGTCCACATTCCCGCACTGGCCGACAACCGGCTGGCCCTGGGCTCGAAAGGCAGCCCGGGAACGTATGGCGCCACGGTGGGCGAGATGGGGCAGTTCATGGTCACGCAGAAGCTGCTGTCCAATCCAGTGGCCCCTGAGAGCATGGTGACCGGCGACTTTCTTCCTGCGAAGTGACGCAGTCCTGTTGCCGCATCGGATGGCGATAGCGATGCGGTGACACGCCCACGCAGCGGGTGAAGGTGCTTGTCATGTGCGACTGGTCGAAAAAACCGCATTGCAGCGCGATCTCGGCAATCGCACAGCGAGTGGACCGCAGCAACTCCTGTGCACGTTGCGTGCGAAGCGCAATCAGGTATTGCTGCGGTGACCAACCGGAGGCGGCCTTGAAAGCCTTGCCGAATTGGTGCGGCCCCAGGCCAGCAAGCGCTGCAAGGTCCGCCACCGCGATGGGCTCGTGCAGCCGGGCCAGGCAGTGGTCTCGTATGCGGGCCAGCGTGGCCTCTGACAACTTACTGCGCAACGACGATCGCGGCGGCCGACGCGTTGCTGAAGCGCTGCGCAGCAGGCCGCAGATCAGCGTTCCCTCAATTGAATCCGCAAAGCTGCGCCCGAGCGGGTCGCCCCTGCGCGTTTCTGCCCAGGCACGCCTGCACAGCGCTCCCAGGAAAGGGTCCTTGAATGCGTGCAGCCGCAAGGTGTCGAGACCGTCTTCCCCCGTGCCAGATTCGGCCGCCACCCGTGCGACGGCCTCTTCGCCTATAGAAATCATCAGGTGTCGCTGCTCGCCGGACAGTTGCAGCGTCGCTTCGACATGGGGTGGCGTGATCGGCGCGAACATGCCCGGATGCAGCCATTGCGTATGCCAGCGATCGTCCACCCGGTAGGACAGACGTGCTTCGCCCTGCAGCACGAGGCACAGCGCGTAGCGCGCGGCTGGCACGTCGTGCAACTCGGTGGCGGGCAGCAACACGTCTTCAAAAGAGACCGTTGGCGGCGGTCGATTCGAGTACGCAACGATTGAATCCATGGGTGTCTCCAGCAAGGAAAATGCCAGCTCAGCTCATTCCGCGATGGGGACTGGCGCGAGCCATCATCGCCGTCCTGAGTTCGGCTGCAGTGCCTCTATCTGATCCGCAATTCGATCCGCCGCATCGCTGTCGTCGACCATCAGCCGTACATGGCGCTGGCAGGCGGCTGCGATCGACACGTCGTTCTGCAGGAGTGCCAGGGTCTCTGTCCACTGCCGCACCGAGCTCCGCGCCGCCAGCCGCAGCGCGACGCCACGCTTGGCCAGCCGGGTTGCGTTGTCGAACTGGTCGTGCGCGAAGGGCAGCACGGCTTGCGGCAGGCCGGCGGCCAGCGCCTGCGCGGTGGTGCCGATGCCGCCGTGGTGCACCAGCGCGGCCAGCCGGGGCAGCAGCGCATCGAACGGTGCATAGCTCACCGCGTGAGCGTGCGGCGGCAGCGGGTTCGGCAGCTGGTCGGCGTAGGGTGTGATCAGCAGCGCGCGCTGC
>JANXTP010000123.1 GCA_025352345.1 Burkholderiales bacterium
TTGAGCTTCCACCCGGTCGGCACATAGGACGGGTCGCGCTGCATCAACAAACGCAGGTTGAGCGTGCCCACCAGCAACAGCAGCGCGGTCGGTATCCAGCCGAAGACGGTCACCACCGTCTCGGACACCGAAATCGAACGGGTCAGTTGACTCACGCCGACAGCAATGGCTGTGACCAGCAGGCCGTGGCCGATGGCGAACAGGGTGCCGATCCAGTGCGCATGGTCGTGCTCGTGGTTGAGCGCGCGCCAGGTCAGGCCGTCGATGCAGGCGATGTGGTCGGGATCGAGCCCGTGGCGCAGGCCGAGCACGAACATCAGCATCAACCCCGAGAAGGAAATCAGTTCAGCGTCCATGGTCGTGCCTGTAAAAGCTTTGAGTTGTTCGAGCCGTGCCGATTCAAACGGCAACGCACTTTGCGAATCCTGCCGCGAAGGCCGCCTGATCAAGGTTGCGGCCGATCACCACGTACTCGCTTTTGCGCGTCTCATCCGCCTCCCAAGCGTTGAAGCGGCTCATGGTGGTCAGCATGCGCACGCTTTGAAACACCACGCGCTCGTTGAAGCTGTGGGCGTTGAAAACGCCCTTGGTTCGCAGCACGCGGTCGCCGTGCTCCTGCAGCAGCGGTGTCATCCAGGACATGAAACGATTCATGTCGATGGGCCGCGATTCGCGCAGCACGAAGGAGGCGATCGCCGGGTCGTGCTCATGTTCGTGGTCGCCCAAGAACTCCGGGTCGACCTGAAGTTTGGCGTCGAGCTGAAACGCATTCGAGTCGAGGATCAAGGCCAGATCGACGACGCCTTGCGTGCTGCGGTGAATCTTCGCCAGCGGGTTCAGGCTGCGCACCTTGCGTTCGACGCGCGCCACCGCTTCTTCCGACGCGAGGTCGATTTTGTTGACCAGCACGATGTCGGCGAACGCCACTTGCTCTTGCGCCTCGACGCTTTGCTCGAGGTTCTTCTCCAGGTTGATCACATCGACCACGGTGACGAAGGAATCGAGCCGGGTCGTGTCGCGAATTTCATTCGACACGAAGAACGTGGAAGCCACCGGTGCCGGGTCGGCCAGGCCCGTGGTTTCGATCAGGATCACATCCAGTTCGGCGTTCCGCTCACGCAGCTTGGTGATCGTTTCGATCAGGTCGCCGCGCACGGTGCAGCACAGGCAGCCGTTGTTGAACTCGATCAGTTGCTCGTCGCCGCCTTGCTCGATCAGTTGGCCGTCGATGCCGACCTCGCCGAATTCGTTGACGATCACCGCAACCTTGCGACCGTGCTGTTCTTTCAAGATGTGATTGAGCAAGGTGGTCTTGCCCGAGCCCAGGTAGCCCGTGATCACAGTCACAGGAATCTTGCGGTTTGCCGGTACGAGGTTCATGCGGGGTGCTTTCTTGATGCGGGGGTGGTCTGACGGTTGTTTGGCGGTTGTTTGGCGGTTGTTTGGCGCTTGTTTGGCGGTCGTTTGCCGGTCGTTTGGCGCTTGTATTTGAGTTTCTTGTCACTGCGCGATCAACCGCACCAGCGCCTGGCCGGTGTAGCCGGCAAACGCTGCGGCGCGGTCTGCGATCAGGTAGTTGCGCGCACCGAAGATGCGCCGCACGTAGTCATCGGCCTGCCGGTCCAGGGTCAGGCAAAAGGTGCGAACGCCGCGAGCCGCTGCGCTCGCCACCGCATGGCGTGCGTCCTCAACCAGGTGGTCGTCCTCGAACACGTCGACATCCGATGGCTCGCCGTCGGTCAACATCAAAATAACGCGGTTGTCGGCCACCTCGCGCTGCAACGCTGCGCTGGCATGGCGCAACGCCGCGCCCATGCGGGTCGACAGACCGCCTTGCAAATGCCCCAGGCGCGAGCGCTGCTCAGCGCCGAACGGCTCGTCGAAATCCTTGATGCGGTGGTAATTCACTTCGTGCCGGCCGTTCGACGCGAAGCCGTGCACCGCCACGCGGTCGCGCGTCGAGTCGAGCGCATCGGCCACCAGCGTGGCGGCGCGCTTCTCAACTTCGAGCACGGTCTTGAAGCTGCCCGGCACAAAGCGCTCGGTGGACACCGACAAGTCCATCAGCAGCACGACGGCCGTCGAGCGGCGGCACCGCCCATGGCGCTTGAAAATGCGGCCATCCGGCACCGACCGGGCGCGCTGGTCGATGACGCAGTCCACCGCGGCGTTCAGATCCAGCTCGTCGCCTTCGGCCAGGCCGGCGAGGCGAATCGAGCGGTCGGGCGTGCGCGCCAGGCCGTGGATGAACTGACGTTTGCGCAGCGCCACGCCGGGCGTTTTGCCGAGGCGTGATGGAGGCGAACTTTCAATCACGGTGGCCCAGTCTTCGCGCAGCGCCTCCAGCCGGTGATCCCATTCCGGATAGCGCGTGCGCCGGCGCAAATCCACATCGGCATGCCGCACCTCGGGCGGATTCGCCTCAGACGGGCGCAACTCGAAGTCTTCGTGCGCAACGGTGTGGCTCTCGTTCTCGGGCAGGGCCGAATTCATGTCCCACAACAGCGCGTTGTCGTCGCGGTACGCCGGCTGTGCGCGGTAGTCGCCGGGCAGAGTCAGCCGCATCTTCTCGATGTCAATGGCCAACAGGCGACCGATCTTGTCGTACTCGCCAAGCGCGTGCAGATCGGCCGCTGCGGCTGCTTCGAAAAGCTGCCGGCCCTTGACGACCCAGGCATTGCCGTCAACGTAAGCAGGGTTGTGAATGGCGTGCGCCAGGCGCGCGGCCAGCCCGGCAAAACCGAACCCCGCGTTCTCGCGCGTGGCGACATGAAAGCCGCCCCACAGCACGTGCAGGCCCGGAAAGTCGCGCCGCATCAAGCGTTCGACGCGTGCATCTTCGATCAGTGCAATCAGCGCCAGCAGCGTCGGCTGCCGGTTGCCGGCCGGCCGCGCGCGCACCGAATGTCGAAGATGCGCGGCGGCGTGGGCGATCGATGCGCGATACAGCGCGTTGCGCTCACCAGGAAATGTGGCTCTGCCACTTTCCTTGATCCCCACGGGGGACGGTCGGCTTTGGCCGGCCTTGGGGCGCTCACCAGAAACAAACGCAGGGCAGCGTCTCGGGAAGCGGATCACCGCGTCGCCAATGGTCACCGAAGGTGGCAACAGCCCGGCCGCCTGCGGTTCGTGCAGCTCGATGCGCTGCTGCGTGAAGCCGAAGCCTGCGAGGTAATGCAACAGGCCGTCGCGGCACGCCAGCAAGTGCGCGGAGTCGTTTTCGGTGAGCCGATCCGCGAACGCGCGCGGACCCTCCCACTCGAAGAAATGCAGCCGTCGCGCGGCGTCGTCGCGGTGGCGTTGCAGGCCGTGCAGCGCCCACTTGCGCAGGCCCACCATGTCGCTCGGCGCAGCTTGCATCGCGTCGAGCCTGCGGGCCAAGATCAATGACGCGGCGGAGTCTTCTGCTGCCACTTGCAGCAGCAGATCGACCAGCGTTGCAAGCTCGGCCTCGACGCCGGGTTGTTCGATCAGCGCAGGCAACGCGAGCATCAAGGCTTCATGCGTGGGCAGGTCGACCTCGCGCAACACGGCCAGTCTGCGCGTCGCGCGGGCGTCGTTGGCATCGTGTGCTGCGGGCGGTTCGTGCGCCGAAGTTCTCATGCACGGGGCCCAAATTGCGCTTCGACAAAACCAGCCAACGCAGCTTGCAAATCGCGGTCATCGGTGAGCGACGTGGTCATCGCCAGCGCGCAGGCGTCGTGCACGTCGATGCCATCGGCGATCAGCCCGCCGGCATGAATCAACATGCGGGTCGAGATGCCTTCGTCGAGGCCGCGCCCGCGCAATGCTCGCGACTGTTGGGCGATTTTCACCAAACGGGCGGCCATGTCGGGCGCGATGGCACTTTCATGCGCCACCACCTCGGTCTCGACATCGGCCGGCGGAAAGTCGAAATTGATGGCCCCGAAGCGCTGTCGCGTCGACGGCTTCATGTCTTTGGCCGCACTCTGATATCCAGGGTTGTAGGAGACGACGAGCCTGAAGTCGGGGTGCGCTCGCACCAGTTCGCCGCGTTTGTCCAACGGCAACATGCGCCGGTCGTCGGTCAGCGGGTGGATCACCACCGTGGTGTCTTGGCGCGCCTCGACCACCTCGTCGAGGTAGCAGATGGCACCGAAGCGCACCGCCAGCGTCAACGGCCCGTCATGCCAGACCGTGCCTTGCGCGTCGAGCAAAAATCGTCCGACCAGATCGGACGCACTCATGTCCTCGTTGCACGCCATCGTGATGAGCGGGCGGTTCAAGCGCCAGGCCATGTGTTCGACGAAGCGCGTCTTGCCACAGCCGGTCGGACCCTTCAGGATCATCGGCAGGCCGCGCGCGAAAGCCGCGCTGAAAAGCGCCACCTCGTTTGAGGCGGCTCGGTAATACGGTTCCTCGGCGATGAGGTACGAATTGATCCTCTCGTCCATCGAAGCCTCTCGCTGCGGTCGAAACTGAAGCGGTAAAGAGGGCCGGGGCGGCCCGATTGAAGTGCCGCCCCGGTGCTACGGTCAACGCAAAGTGCGGATCAGGCGTGAGCCTTGGCCTTTTTCGCATCGCCGCCAGGTGTTTTCACCACGGTCTTGGTCATCATCGCAATGGCCTCTTCCATGATGACCTTGCGGTTCGGCGGCGGCAGCTTGTCGCCGCGCAATTGGTCGTAAGGCACCACCACCCAGCAGGCGCAGCCCCAGATGCACTCGCCGGCCATGCCTTCGAAACGAATCGCCGGTTCCGACAGCATCGGTCCGATGTCGATCAGCCACGCGTGCTCGTTCAGCTTGGTTTCCCAATCGAGCTTGTCGTAGTTCTTCTGGCTTTCCCAGAACGCGAGCAGGTCGGTCTTGGCCACCCCCGGGAGGATGATGTTGGCGTAGGCCGTCAGGGCATCGAAGAACTCGTAATTCGAGGTCTGGTAGGTGGAATCGTTCTCAAGCAAATACTGCTTGGTGATCAGGTCCTTGAAGCCCTTGCTGATGAGGTCGAATCCCATGTCGCGCGAGGCGTGCACATGCACTTCGGCGTAGTCGGTCTTGAAACCGTCTTTCAAGCCGCAGTACTTGGGCACGAAGTCGATCCATTGCGACAGCACCGCGTCCCATTTGGAGCCGGCTTCGCCCGGCAGCACCTGCACACCGGGGTGGCTGAGCTTGGCCACGTCGAACAGCGTCCAGTTGCGTGCCTTGGCCGACAGCGTCTCGTGCGGTGCGCCGGTGAAGCCAGCCGGACGCATGGTGCGGAACAGCACGCGCCCGCTCTCCAGCACAGCGAAGCGCTTGAACGAATCGGCGACAA
>JANXTP010000133.1 GCA_025352345.1 Burkholderiales bacterium
AACTGGGCAAGGTGCTGGTGCAGTACTTCGGGCTCTGCGAAGTCACTGGCAACATCACGGTGCTACCGACGCAGATGCACTCGGCCGACGATGACGATCCCAACGCGCTCATCGGCTGCTCCGGCCGGCCGCGCACCGGCATGGAGGTGGCAATCCTCGATGCCGAGTTGCGCCCGGTGGCCACCGGCGCGGTCGGCGAGATCTGCGTGCGCGGGCCAGCGGTGTTCTCTGGCTACCACGACAACGCGGAAGCGAGCGCGAAGGCGCTGCGCGGCGGCTGGTTCCACACCGGCGACCTCGGAAAGCTGGACGCGCGCGGGCTGCTCTACATCACCGGCCGCGAATCCGACATGTACATCTCGGGCGGCTCCAACGTCTATCCGCGCGAGGTGGAGGAAGTGCTGCTGACGCATCCGGCCGTCGCGGAAGTTGCCGTGCTCGGTGTGCCGGACCTTAAATGGGGTGAAGTCGGCGTCGCGGTGGTGGTGCGGCGCGACGGCGTGCCGCTTGATCGCGACGCGTTGCTGGCGCATCTCGATGGCCGCTGCGCCCGCTACCGCTGGCCGCACCACGTGTTCTTCTGGGACGCGCTGCCCAAGTCGGGCTACGGCAAGATCGTCAAGAACGACATCCGGCAGCAGCTCATTGAGCGCGGCGAATTGCAGGCCTGACATCGCGCGCGGCGTTCGCGCGCGCTGGCGGCCATTCGGTCGAAAACCCGGCGGCTGTCGGAGCCGAATGCGAGGTGGTGCTGATCCTGGTCGTCGATGCTGCGCAACCGACGAGGTGCTGTTCGCGGTCCAGGCTGCGGTTCAGGTCATGCATCCCGGTTGTTTGGTCGGGGTCTCGGCCACCACGCCGCCCTCGACGCCGTGTTCCCGGTGCCGCTGGCGTCGAGCGCCCATTGGCTGTTTGCTGCTGCAGCCGCCGCCGGGTTGAGGCGCGCGGACGACAGCGCGGTTGTCGAGGTCGATGCCGGGATCGGCTCAGCGACTTCAGCTGGAACCCCGGCTCCGTTGCCTGCCGCAAGCTGACACGCACGCCCGTGGCCAGCCGCCGCCGCGAGCATGTGATCGGCTGGGCGGTTGATGGTCTCCACCGCCGCCAGCCGGTCGCCGCGGATGCAAAGCACGGTGCACGCGCTCGATCCCGGCTCGGCCAGAACGACGTGCTCGTCGTCGTGGGCGCGCAGGCCGGCGATCTGGAGTTTCAGGTCGCCCTGATCGCTCCAGAACCAGGGCAGAGACTGGTGCGATACCAGCTTCCCCATGAGTCGCGCCGCGACCATGCGAGCCTGGTCGGTGGCGTTCTGCACCGATTCGTGACGAGTCAACCGTCGACACAGATGCCGTTCTCGACCGAGCGCCCCGCCTGCACCGCCAACTGAGCCCGAGCCTGCGCACCGATGCCGGTGACCACGACGTCGGCAAACAGCTCCTGGCCGTCCGCAGTGTGGACAGGACTCGCGGCCTGCTGTCGGCCCGATCCTGCTGCCGCCGGCCGAGCTGGGTGAGGCTGGGTGACGCTGGCACTGTGGGTCGGCGCCGTCGCCTCTCTGTACATCATCAACCGAAACTTGTGGGCACTCGCCGCGTTTCCGCTCATCTTTGCGGCCGGGCAGGTCAAGCTGAACGTGCCACGCGGCCGGCTCGGCTTCTACGTCTGCTACCCCGTGCAGCTGGCCGTGCTTTGGGGCTTGGCGCGCTCGCTGTAGCCAGTCTCACGGCTGCTGCTCCATGGCAGCTCGTTCGTGCGCAGCCTTGCCTGGCGCCGCACCAAGGCCCGGGAATCTGTCTCAGCGCAGCCGGCGCCGCGCCGCATTCGTCGCGTTGACGTCGAACCCTGCCGGGTCAAACGGCCCGCCGCTCCACTGCCACATCGCGGCATGCTCGTCGTGGCTGGGATCCGCGATCGCCTCCAAGAACTCGGCGTAGCCACCCACGCCGCCAACGTCTTCCGGTGGACAAGCGTTCTGTCCCTCGATACACACAGGCCAGGTGTTGAATGAGTCGTCGGGCAAGAGGCGGTTTTCGATGGTCACGGTGTGACGCCAGTTGTCGCCGAAGTCGTAGGTGTACCTGAACCCGGAAATCGCCTCGCCAAGAACGGCACTCACCTTATGGCGCCGGTCGTCGAGCGTCGGCGTGTCGCTGATTTCTTCGTCATCGGGAATGCCGTAGCGCTTCGCATCAACCTCGAATTCGTGGAGGTGACTGTTGGTCCAACCCATGGCGGCTTGAATGATGCGGTCGAGCTTGGCCATGGTCAGCGTGTCGGGAATCCAGAGCCGGCGCCAGACACGCGGCTCGACCTCGTCGAGCTCGACATGGAGTTGGTAAACGCGCTTCATGGCGACGGGGCGGGATATGGTGACCATGGACAAGAGGCTATCAGCGAACCCGAGTTTCGCCTGCTGCGGCCGTTGTCCTTGGGAAACGGTCGGTTGTGAATGGCCATCACGTTGTCAGCAAGACTGACCGTGATCGTCCTCATCACGGCCTGGGTCGGCGCCGGCCTGCGGATGCTTTGCCAGGCCGCAGCGTCGCCTTGGTGAGTTCAGCCTCGCGGCGCATGCTGGAGGCGACGAATTCGGCAAAGGGCACGATGTTCTCGCGCGAGCGCGCTTCGTCCAGCGCTGCCATGTATTCGGCGCGACGCTGCAGCTTGATGACCGGCCACGGATGGCCGCCCGAGGCCATCATCGCGTTCATCAGGATCCTGCCCATCCGACCGTTGCCGTCGGGATATGGGTGCGTGAACACTCCGTCGCTATGGAGTCGCGCCAGATCACAGCGATGCGATTCTGCTGAGTCAACGCCAGGACATCCCGCTCTGTTCGGGCTGGGTTTTCACGCCCGGCCTTGGCGCTGGCAGCGGTTCGCCGCCGTTCACATCGCGCGGGGCCGAAGACCCGCTTCGGGTCGCTCTGCAAATCTTTCCATCGCGACCCGGAGTTCACATCTCAGGCCGCAACCGCGCGGCTCCGAAGTGAACATTCGTCCCGAAACGCATGTGTCACCAGCGCGGGACTTCAACTTTCAGCGGCCAGGCGCAGTGTGAGGGAAAACTGTACCCTGCCGGATTGGAGCTTTCGCGGCCTCAAGTAGGTCGAACCTGCTGCGTTTTTCCGGCCAACCACTCTGGAGTTTTTCTCATGATGAATCGAAGCGATCCCGTCTGGCTGATCACCGGTTGTTCGACCGGCTTCGGTCGTGAACTTGCCAAGCTCGTGCTCGAACGCGGCTGGCGGGCCGTGATCACGGCACGCAATCCCGACCAGGTGACCGACATCGCGAAAGGTCATGGTGAACGTGCGCTCGTTCTGCCGCTCGACGTGACCAGCCATGCCCAGGTGCGCCATGCCGTCGACGAAGCGGTGCGTCAGTTCGGACGCATCGACGTACTCGTCAACAACGCCGGCTATGGCTACCTTGCCGCCATCGAAGAGGGGGAAGACGACGCCGTGCGCGCGCTGTTCGAGACCAACGTGTTCGGCTTGATCGATATGGCGAAGGCGGTGCTGCCGGTCATGCGCGGCCAGGGCAACGGCCTCATCGTCAATGCCTCGTCGATCGGCGGTCTGTCCAGCTTCGCTGCCACCGGCTACTACCATGGCACAAAGTACGCTGTGGAAGGAATTTCGGAGTCGATGGCGATTGAATTAAAACCACTCGGCATCGGTGTATTGATCGTCGAGCCGGGCCCGTTCCGGACCAACTGGGCGGGGCGCTCCATCAAACAATCTGCGATCCAGATCGACGCCTATGCCGCCGCCACCGCCGGCGAGCGCCGCAAGCAGACCGCTGAACGCAGCGGCAGCCAGGCCGGCGATCCGGTCCGCGCCGCACAAGCCATCATCGACGCGGCGCTCTCGGACACTCCGCCGCTGCGCCTCCTTCTCGGCAAAGCGGCGCTCGGCCTGGCTCGCAAGAAGCTGGAGTTCATGCGTGGCGATTTCGACGCCTGGGAATCAACGACGATCGGATGTGACTTTCCGGCGGGATAAAGACAACGTCGCGCAAACTGAAAACTTCAACCATCTGGACCACATGCTCAGAATCCACCACCTCGGCCGTTCCCAATCCGAACGCATCGTCTGGCTCTGCGAAGAGCTGGGGCTTTCTTACGAGCTCCAGCGCTACGCGCGCGACCCGATCACCATCCTCTCGCCGCCCGAGCTCAAAGCGCTGCATCCGCTGGGCGCGGCGCCCCTGATCGAGGACGGCGATCTGCTGCTGGCCGAGTCGGCCGCGATCGTCGAATACATCATCGTGGAGCACGGCGGCGGCCGTCTCAGACTCGCCCCGAACATCCGGACTACGCGAAGTTCCTCTACTGGTTCCATTTTGCCAACGGCAACCTGCAAGCGGTGATGGGACGCCTCATGATGGTGAGCCGCGCGAAACTGCCCGCGGGCCATCCGGTGCAGGCGTCGGTGCAGGGTCGGCTCGACCGGCT
>JANXTP010000143.1 GCA_025352345.1 Burkholderiales bacterium
CGGCCGGCATCCCACAAACACCCAGGGTGCCGTCCGTAAAAACTCAGGTCGCCATCACCTCACCCATTCGGATCGCGCCTCCCGGTGCCCAGCCCGGGTTGAACGACAACGCCCGGGGCGAAAACAGCATCACCACCGTCGAGCCCAGCAGAAAGCGGCCCATCTCCTGCCCGCGCGCCAAGCTGACCTCGCCTGGCGCATAAGCCCATTCGCGCACCTGCCCCGGTCGCGGCGGGTTGACGACGCCGTGCCAGGTGGTGGCCATGCTGCCAACGATGGTGGCGCCCACCAGCACCATCACGAATGGCCCGGTGTCGCCATCGAACACGCACACCACCCGCTCGTTGCGCACAAACAGCCCCGGCACACCGCGCGCCGTGGTCGGGTTGACCGAGAACAGCTCGCCCGGCACGTGGATCATGCGGCGCAGCCGGCCAGCCGCAGGCATGTGGATGCGGTGGTAATCGCGCGGGCTCAGGTACAGCGTGGCGAAGTGCCCGCCGTGGAATTCGCGGGCCAGGGCGGCGTCGCCACCCACCAGCGCGGTGGCGGTGTAGTGGTGCCCCTTGGCCTGCACAAGGCGCTCGCCATCCAGCGGCCCGAACTGGCTGATCGCGCCATCGACAGGGCACAGCCAGCGTGCATCGGCCAGCGGGCGTGCACCGGGCTTCAGCGCGCGGGTGAAGAACGCGTTGAAGCTCGCATAGCGCGCGATGTCGGGCTCGGCCGCTTCGGCCATGTTCACGCCATAGCGGCCGACGAACCAGCGGATCAAACGCGTCGTGAGCGCGCCGCCTTGAGCACTGGCGATGCGGCCGGCGAGGCGCGTCATCGCCTGCTTCGGCAGCAGGTATTGCGGCAGTACCGCCAGTCGATCTGACATCAAGGGAGACGACAAGAGAAGGTCGCTGAAGCTCAGTGAATGCGGCCGATGTCGTTCAGCGCATGGATCGCACCGGCACCGATCGACGCCCCGAAGCGCTTGGCCAGCCGCTCGGCCACGTTTTCTTTCGGGGTGTAGTCGATGATGTCTTCGGCGTGCACCACCTCGCGCGCCACGTAGTCGAGGTTGCCGAGGTGGTCGGCCAGACCGAGCTTGATCGCTTCCTCGCCGTTCCAGAAAAGGCCCGAGAAGGTGTCGGGCGTTTCCTTCAGCCGACTGCCACGGCCTTCCTTCACCACCGCGATGAACTGCTGGTGGATCTGGTCCAGCGTGGCCTGCAGGTGAGCGCGCTGCGGGTCGGTCAGCGGCGAGAACGGGTCGCCGATGCCCTTGTTGGCACCGGCGGTCAGCAGCCGTCGCTCGATGCCGTACTTTTCCATCACGCCGGTGAAGCCGAAGCTGTCCATCAGCACGCCGATCGAGCCGACGACGCTGGCCTTGTCGGTGTAGATGTCGTCAGCCGCGGCGGCGATGTAGTAAGCCCCCGAGGCGCACATTTCGTCGACCACCGCGTACACCTTCTTGTGGTGCAGGGCCTTCAGGCGCTTGATTTCGTCATAGACGATGCCGGCCTGCACCGGGCTGCCGCCGGGTGAGTTGATGCGCAGCACCACCGCCTGCGCGCCATCGTCCTCGAAAGCGTTCTTCAACGCCGACACCAGCAGCTCGGCGCTGGCTTCGGTGTCGGCTGCGATCTCTCCGCGCACTTCCACCAAGGCGGTGTGCGAGCCGGCCGGCGCGCTGGCATGCAGGCGGTCACTGAGGAAGGTCCAGGCCAGCCCGACAAACACTGTCAGCCAGAGCAGCCGGAAGAACACGCGCCAGCGGCGCTCGCTGCACCGATCCTGCAGGTACAGGCGCAACAGCTGTTCGGCAGCGTTGTCCCAGCCTCTGCGCGCGGGCGGACCCGCAGCCGGGGCGCGCGGGGCGGACAAATCGTCGTCGGAACTCATGGGGGGCTTTCATTGCGGATAACCGCGGCGTCGCCATCGCGAAGCTCGGGCACCGGCGCGGGTTTGATGTCCGGGGAAGGATACCAATACACCTGCGCATCACGTTCCTCGACGCGCAAGGCGGTGAGCCGCCCGCCGACGCAGGGGCCACCCACACAACGCCCGCTGAGCGGCTCGTAGGTGGCACCATGGATCGAGCAGATGATCAACTCACGGTCGCCATCGAGAAACTTGCCTTCCTGCCAGTCCATCTCGGTGGGCACATGAGCGCAGCGGTTCAGGTAGGCGACCACCCGGCCTTCAAAGCGCATCACGAAGGCACTGGCCTTCTGGCGCCACTGCTGCACCTCGAACACGACGGCATCACCGCGTTCGACCAGCGCCTCGGACGCACACAAACGCACGGGCACGGTGGACGTTTCGATCTCGGGCATGACGTTCGAGCGCGCAGGTCAGGCCGACTGCGCCAGCCAGGTGCCGAGCTCGGCCACCGAGTGCGCGATGTGCAAGGGCGTGAACGCGGCGAACGATGCCGGCTCGTGCGCGCCGTAGCTGACGCCGACGCTCGGCACACCAGCGTGCAGTGCCATCTGCAGGTCGTGGGTGGTGTCACCGATCATCAGCGTGCGCTCGGGGGCGATGCCGACTTCGGCCATCAGCTCCTGCAGCATCTGCGGGTGCGGCTTCGACCGGGTTTCATCGGCGGTGCGGGTGGCGTCGAACAGGCCTTTCAGCTGCTCCGTGTGCAACACCTCGTCCAGGCCGCGCCGGGTCTTGCCGGTGGCTATGCCCAGGCTGTGTTGGCGCTGCCGCAGCGCATGCAGCATCGGCAGCGCGCCGTCGAACAGGCTCAGGTCATGTTGCCGGGCTACGTAATGGTGCTTGTAGCGCGCGCTCAACTCCGGGTAGCGCTCGGGCGCCAGACCGGGTGCGGCGTGCTGCAAGGCTTCGGTCAAACCCATGCCGATCACATAACTCGCGTCCTGCACGCTGGGCACCGGCAGCGCCAGGTCGGCGCACGAGGCCTGGATGCAGCGGGCGATCATCGCGGTCGAGTCGTACAGGGTGCCGTCCCAGTCGAAGACGATCAGGTCGAAACGGCGCGGTCGGTTCATGGTGTCGATATCGTTTTCGTTGCAGCAGGCGTCGGCCGAGGCGTCAGCGACTGCAGCAAAGCCGCGCATTCCGGGGGCAGTGGCGCCTGCAATTCGATGACCTCGCCGCTGGCGGGGTGCTGAAACTGCAATCGCCGCGCATGCAAAAACATCCGGCCGAAGCGCACGCCAGGGATCGCCGCGCCACGGGCCAGCGCCCGGTTGGCGTCGAAGTCGCCGTACTTGTCGTCGCCGACGATGGCGTGGCCTTCGTGCAACAGGTGAACCCGGATCTGGTGGGTGCGACCGGTCTTGATCGTCACATCGAGCAGCGTGTGCGCGGTGTACGCCTGCACCACCTTCACCAGCGTGATCGAGCGACGTCCATCGGCGTTGTCCGCATCGACCGCACAGACGCGGCGCTCACCATCGGCTGACAGGAACTTGTGCAACGCCACATCGATGACCTTCTTCGACACCGGCCAGGCACCCAGCACCAGCGCCGCGTAGGTCTTGCCGGTTTCACGCTGGCGAAACTGTTCTTGCAAGGCCAACAGCGCGGAGCGCTTCTTTGCGATCAGCAGCAGGCCGGAGGTTTCCTTGTCGAGCCGGTGCACCAGTTCCAGGAACCTGGCCTCGGGCCGCGCCCGGCGCAACTGCTCGATCACCCCGAAGCTGACCCCGCTGCCGCCGTGCACTGCCACGCCGGCTGGCTTGTCGACCGCGATCAGGTGCTCGTCTTCGAACACGATCGGGAACTCGCGCGCCGGAACCGGGGCGTCATCGCTGCGGTCGGCGGTGTGTTCCGAGGTGCGCACCGGGGGAACGCGCACCTCGTCTCCGAGCATCAAGCGGGTGTCGGCCGCCGCGCGGCCCTTGTTGACCCGCACCTCGCCCGAGCGAATCACCCGGTAAACGTGGGTCTTGGGCACGCCCTTGAGCAGCTTGATCAGGAAATTGTCGAGCCGCTGGCCTTCCGACCCCTCATCGACCCGCACGCGCGACACCGTCGGAGCCACCGACGCCGGGCCGGCAGAAGCCACCCCGCGCCCGTTTTTGGCCCCTATAATGATTTCATCCACGTTTGCGCTGTAAGTGTTTGATTTGCTTGAGTTTACCCGCGCACCTCCAGCGCGCCGTGGCGGTCGGGACACGAGTTCCGACCATCCAGTGATGCAACGCACTCCAAGTGCGACGGGCCCCGTCCCCGAGTGACCGGGCAGTCCAGATGGTTTGCGGCAGAGAAAACGAAGAACGAGCCGCCGAAGCGATGCTTCGGAAGAAACCAAGGTTTTCAGGTTGCAGACCGTTGTACGCCGACCCTCGGGTCGGTCGCAATTGGGCTGTGGCCCGCGTCCAGTGACCCTGCGGATGTCGACGTCCTACAACCCTTCCTCGCGCAAGATGCGCCGTTCTGCGATGGCCCCGGTATCGGGCTGCGGATCGGCAGCCCTGCTGCAAGACAGGGCGGTGGGTGTGCGACCAGCCCCGCTGGCCCACGCGCTTGCGCCCCAAGGCGCACAGCCCGGCGGTCAGCCTCAGGCTCCGCAGTAAGCACTGGCACGCAAGCGCCAACGCTGCACCGACGGCCCTTGTGGTCGTTCGCAGTCCAGGGCGATTCCTGTCGGGCTCTCTGAGGTTTCTCGTGCATCGATGAGTCGGCACCGGTATTCGGTGTCGGCATGTTGATCGAAGCGCCGACCCCAAGGTCGGCAGCACAGGAGCACCCATGAAACGCATGCTGATCAATGCGACGCAGCCCGAAGAGCGTCGCCTGGCCATTGTCGATGGCCAAAAATTGCTGGACTTCGAAACCGAGATCGAAGGGCGCGAACAGCGCAAGGGCAACATCTACAAGGCGGTCGTCACCCGTGTCGAGCCCTCGCTCGAAGCCTGTTTCGTCGATTACGGCGAAGACCGCCACGGCTTCCTGCCGTTCAAGGAAATCTCGCGAAACTACTTCCGCGACGGCGTCGACGTGCGCACCGCGCGCATCCAGGACGCGATCCGCGAAGGCGACCCCTTACTGGTGCAAGTCGAGAAGGAAGAGCGCGGCAACAAAGGCGCCGCGCTGACCACGATGGTCAGCCTGGCCGGTCGCTATCTGGTGCTGATGCCGAACAACCCGCGCGGTGGCGGTGTGTCGCGCCGCATCGAGGGCGAAGACCGCGAGGAGCTGAAGGAAAACCTCGACCAGCTCGAGTACCCGAAGGGCATGAGCCTGATCGCCCGCACCGCCGGCATCGGCCGCAGCGCCGCCGAGCTGCAGTGGGACCTGAACTACATGCTCAAGCTCTGGGACGCCATCGACGGCGCGTCCAAGGCCGGCAAGGGCGCGTTCCTGATCTACCAGGAATCGTCGCTGGTGATTCGGGCGATCCGCGACTATTTCACCGCGGACGTCGGCGAAATCCTGATCGACACCGACGACATCTTCGACCAGGCGATGCAGTTCATGACCCACGTGATGCCGGAGACGGCATCGAAGGTCAAGCGCTACCGCGACGACGCGCCGCTGTTCTCGCGTTTCCAGATCGAACACCAGATCGAAACCGCGTTCTCGCGGACGGTGAACCTGCCCTCGGGTGGCGCGATCGTCATCGACCACACCGAGGCGCTGGTCTCGGTGGACGTGAACTCGGCGCGCTCGACGCGCGGTTCTGACATCGAGGAAACCGCGACCCGCACCAACCTCGAGGCAGCCGACGAAATCGCGCGCCAGATGCGGCTGCGCGACCTGGGCGGCCTGATCGTCGTCGACTTCATCGACATGGAAGAGTCGAAGAACCGGCGCGAAGTCGAGACCCGCTTGCGCGAAGCGCTGCGCCCCGACCGCGCCCGCGTGCAGTTCAGCAGCATCAGCAAGTTCGGCCTGCTCGAACTGAGCCGCCAGCGCCTGCGCCCCGCACTCAGCGAAGGCAGCCACATCACCTGCCCGCGCTGCAACGGCACCGGCCACATCCGCGACACCGAATCCAGCGCGCTGCAGATCCTGCGCATGGTGCAGGAAGAGTCGATGAAGGACAACACCGCCGCCGTGCACGTGCAAGTGCCGGTCGAAGTGACCAGCTTCTTGCTGAACGAGAAGCGCACCGAGATCACCAAGATCGAGCTGAAGCAGCGCGTGACTGTGCTGTTGGTGCCCAACAAAAACCTCGACACGCCGAACTACCGTTTGGAGCGTTTGCGTCACGACGACCCGCGTTTGGAAAACCTGCAAGCCAGCTATACGATGATTGAAGAGGCCGACGAAGAGTCGGGCCCGACACGTCGTGAGAAGGCCGCGCCCAAGCAGCAGCCCGTCATCAAAGGCATCTTGCCCGAGACACCGGCACCAGCGGCGATTCCTAAGCCTGCCCCTGCCCTTTCACCCGCGGCAGCGCCTGCGCCGGTTCGCGCACCCGCACCCGCACCCGCAACCGCACCCGCATCAAGCGGTGGTTTCTTTGCTTG
>JANXTP010000206.1 GCA_025352345.1 Burkholderiales bacterium
TGGCCGGACAGTCCGCCGCGATGAAGCAGGTGCGCGCGATGGTCGACAAGGTCGCGCGCAGCATGGCGCCTGTGCTGGTGCAGGGCGAGTCCGGCACAGGCAAGGAGCTGGTCGCACGCGCCATCCACGAGGTGAGCGTGCGCAGCGCACAGCCTTTCATCGCCGTCAATTGCAGCGCCATCCCCGATCATTTGTTGGAAGCGGAATTCTTCGGCTACCGGCGCGGTGCGTTCACCGGTGCCAATGAAGACCGCGAAGGGTTTTTCCAGGCTGCCGATGGCGGCACGCTGTTCCTCGACGAGATTGGCGAATTGCCGTTGGCGATGCAGTCCAAGCTGTTGCGTGCGGTGCAGGAGCGGTCGGTGCGGCCGGTCGGTGCCGTCAATGAATTGCCGGTCGATGTGCGTCTGCTCAGCGCCACCCACAAGGACCTCGGCGTCGAGGTGCAGGCCGGGCGCTTTCGCCAAGACCTGTACTACCGGCTCAATGTGATCCAGATCCGCGTGCCGCCGTTGCGGGAGCGGCTGGAAGACCTGGCAGGCATTGGCGACAGGGTGCTCGAACGGATCGCCCGCGATGCCGGCATGTGGCCAGTGCCTCGACTGACGCCTGCGGCCTTGCTGCACCTGGCTCAGCATCCCTTCCCTGGCAACGTACGCGAGTTCGAAAACCTGCTGCACCGGGCCGTGGCGCTGTCCGGCGGCGACACCATCGACGTGGGCGATCTGACGCTGCCTGGTGACGCGCCGCCAGAGCTGTGGGAGGCTGAGTTGGTGTCCTTGCCAGCACTCGCCGATGCCGCTACCGCGATGCCGCAGGTAGCCCTGCCGATCGAGCCGCCTCGCCCGCTGCCTGCGGCGGCGAACGTGGCGGCGGGCCTGCCCAGCGACCTGGCGGTCTACCTCGATGACATCGAGCGCGACATGCTGCTGCGCGCGCTCGAACAACATCGCTTCAACCGCACCGCGGCCGGCGCCAGCCTGGGGCTGTCGCTGCGTCAGATGCGCTACCGCATGGCCCGGCTGCATGTGATGGACGGTGCCGATACCCACCTCGATGCCGAGCGTGGCAACGCCTGAAACCGGCGGCGATTGGCAGCGAGGCTGGTGGGCGCGCGCGCGCCATTGCCCATCGCCGCACTTCGGGCCGCGGCCCGAGGGCAGCGTGGTCAGCTTGGCCCTGGTGCATTCGATCAGCTTGCCACCCGGTGTTTACGGTGGCGCCGAGGTCGAACAGTTTTTTTTGAATCAGCTCGATGTGTCGGCGCATCCGTATTTCGATGCGCTGCGCGGCCTGCGGGTGTCAGCGCATTTCTTCATACGCCGCGATGGCGAGTGTGTGCAGTTCGTGTCCTGCTGCGAGCGCGCCTGGCATGCGGGGGCGTCGCAGTGGCGGGGGCGCACCAACTGCAACGACTTCTCGGTCGGCATCGAACTCGAAGGGCTGGAAGGCGAAGTCTTCGAAGCAGTGCAGTATGCGCACCTGGTTGAACTGTTGCGCTCACTCGCGGGCGTGGGCCAGCACCTCGATGTGGCCGGCCACGAGCATGTGTCGGCCGGGCGCAAGGCCGATCCCGGTAGCGGTTTCGATTGGACGCGGCTTGTCGCTGACCTGGGCTGGCCGGCACAGTGTTTTCCCGAGGGATTGGCCGCGCTGTCGTGATGCCTTCGCGACGGTGAGGGCGTGCGCCGGTATCGCGTCGCTCGGCGGTGAATCCGCACCCCAAGGATTGGTGCGCGATCCCGCGCGAGATGGGCCGCAAACCCAATGAATGTGCGGCCACTCAACGGGCGCGGCAGCGTCTGAGCGCTTGCACAAGGCATGGCCGCCGCCGCCGCCGATGGAGGTGCTGCCACAAGCGCTGACGAGGGCCTTATCGGGCGATGACATTTTTATGGCGAGACGCTAGCGGTAGCGCTTGAAGCCCCTTCAGACCCCAGATATAGTGTCTCGATGCGAGATGCATTCACCCCCAAGTTCACCTCCAAGCGCCCATGATTGGCGCTTGCTTGCCACTGACACACGGGCTCGCCGCACCTTCCGAACTGTCTGCGCGGCGCATGCCATCGCAACCCACGCACGCTGATTTCCCTGTGCCGCGTCTGCCGGCCAGGGCGTCAGCCCCTTATCAATAAGAAGCGCGGCAACGAACTCCTTCGCACACCTAACGCACACCAAAGGCTGACCATGCAAGCACTCCACATTGCCCCTAGCGCCACGACCTACGCTGCCACCACGCCGGCCACCTCGGCGTCCGCACACTCATCGACCTACGAGGCGTTCCACATCATCCGCCGCAACGGTGCGGTGGTGCCGTTCGAGCCGAACAAGATTGCGGTGGCGCTGATGAAGGCCTTCCTCGCGGTGCATGGCACCCAGGGCGCAGCTTCGGCCAGTGTGCGCGAGACCGTCGATGGCCTGACCGAATCGGTGGTGCGCGCGCTGCTGCGCTCGCGTCCGGGCGGCGGCACCTTTCACATCGAGGACATCCAGGACCAGGTCGAACTCGGCTTGATGCGCGGCGGCCACCACGAAGTGGCGCGTGCCTATGTGCTGTACCGCGAGCGCCGGTCGCAGGAGCGCGCCAAGCAGTCGCAGCCGGTGCTTGTGAGCGAATCGACGCTGACGGTGCTCGATGGCGGGCGGCGTGTGCCGCTGGAGTCGATTCATCTGCAGGCCATCGTGCACGCGGCCTGCGAAGGCCTGGGCGCCGACGTCCGCGCCGAGCCCATCCTCGCCGAAACCCGCCGCAATCTGTACGACGGTGTGCCGATCGCCGAGGTGCACAAGGCCTCGATCCTGGCCGCCCGCACGCTGATCGAGAAAGACCCGGGCTACACCCGCGCCACCGCACGTTTGCTGCTGCACACGATCCGCCGCGAAATCCTGGGCGAAGAGGTGCTGCAAGCCGATATGCACACCCGCTACGCCGATTACTTTGGCGGCTACATCAAGAAGGGCGTGCAGGCCGAATTGCTGGACGACAAGCTGCTGCAGTTCGATCTGGCGCGTCTGGGCGCGGCACTGAACGCCGAGCGCGACATGCAGTTCGACTACCTCGGCCTGCAGACCTTGTACGACCGCTATTTCCTGCACATCGACGAGGTCCGCATCGAGATGCCGCAGGCCTTCTTCATGCGCGTGGCGATGGGCCTGGCGCTGGGCGAGATCGATCGCGAGGCGCGTGCGATCGAGTTCTACGAGGTGCTGTCGAGTTTCGACTTCATGAGCAGCACACCGACGCTGTTCAACGCCGGCACGCGCCGCTCGCAACTCTCCAGCTGCTACCTGACGACGGTGGCCGACGACCTCGACGGTATCTACGAGGCGCTGAAGGAGAACGCGCTGCTGAGCAAATTCGCCGGTGGCCTGGGCAACGATTGGACCAATGTGCGCGCCCTGGGCAGCCACATCAAGGGCACCAACGGCAAGAGCCAGGGCGTGGTCCCATTCCTGAAGGTGGTCAACGACACCGCGGTCGCGGTCAACCAGGGTGGCAAGCGCAAGGGCGCGGTGTGTGCCTACCTGGAAACTTGGCACCTCGACATCGAGGAGTTCCTCGAGCTGCGCAAGAACACCGGCGACGACCGCCGGCGCACGCCCGACATGAACACCGCCAACTGGATTCCCGACCTGTTCATGAAGCGGGTGATGGAAGGCACTGACTGGACGCTGTTTTCGCCCAGCACTTGCCCCGACCTGCACGACACCTTCGGCAAGGCATTCGAGACAGCCTATGTCGCCTACGAAGCGCGTGCCGCGGCCGGCGAGATCAAGCTGCACAAGAAGATCCCGGCGCGTGACCTGTGGCGCAAGATGCTGTCGATGCTGTTCGAGACCGGGCACCCCTGGATCACCTTCAAGGACGCCTGCAATGTGCGTTCACCGCAGCAGCATGTCGGTGTCGTGCATTCGAGCAACCTGTGCACCGAGATCACGCTCAACACCAGCGAGACCGAGATCGCGGTGTGCAACCTCGGGTCGGTCAACCTCGTGCACCACCTCAAGCGCGAGGACGGCGTGACGCAGATCGACCACGCCAAGCTGCGCCGCACCATCTCGACCGCGATGCGCATGCTCGACAACGTGATCGACATCAACTACTACGCCGTCAAGAAGGCGCGCGACTCGAATCTGCGGCATCGCCCGGTCGGCTTGGGCATCATGGGTTATGTTCGAGGCCGCCCCCAGCCTGGGCGCGCCGCTGCTGGCCGC
>JANXTP010000290.1 GCA_025352345.1 Burkholderiales bacterium
TTGTCGAGCACTGCACCCGAACTCGCGCTCGATGCATTGCGCGAGAACTTGGCCAGCACGCCGCGGGTGTAGCGCGGTGCCGGCGGGTTCCACACCGCGCGGCGGTGGGTAATCTCCGCATCGCGGACGTTGAGCTGCAGGCTCAGTGTGTGCGCGTCGATGGTGATCGAGTCGCCTTCGTGCACCAACGCGATCAAACCGCCCGAGTAGGCCTCGGGCGCCACATGCCCGACCACCATGCCCCAGGTGCCTCCTGAGAAGCGGCCGTCGGTGATCAGGCCGACCGATTCGCCCAGGCCCTGACCGATCAGGGCGCCGGTCGGTGCCAGCATCTCTGGCATGCCCGGCGCGCCCTTCGGGCCCAGGTAACGCAGCACCATCACGTCACCGGCGACGATCTTCTTCGCCATGATTGCCGCCAGTGCCGATTGCTCGTCGTCGAACACCCGCGCCGGCCCGGTGATGACCGGGTTCTTCAGGCCGGTGATCTTGGCCACGCAGCCTTCGGGTGACAGATTGCCTTTCAGGATGGCCAGGTGCCCCTCGGCGTACATCGGGTTGCCGATCGAGCGGATCACGTCCTGGTCGGCGCGCGGCACGTCGGGGATATCCGCCAGGTTCTCGGCCACCGTCTTGCCGGTGATGGTCATGCAGTCGCCGTGCAGCAAGCCGGCCGCCAGCAGCGTCTTCATCACCTGCGGAATGCCGCCGGCGCGGTGCAGGTCGATCGCAAGGTAGCGACCGCTGGGCTTCAGGTCGCACAGTACCGGCACCTTGCGGCGCACTCGTTCGAAGTCATCGATGCGCCATTCGACTTCGGCCGCGTGGGCGATGGCCAGGAAGTGCAGCACTGCGTTGGTCGAGCCCCCGGTCGCCATGATCACTGCGACCGCGTTTTCGATGCTCTGTCGATTGACGATGTCGCGCGGCTTCAAATCCGCCTTGACCGCCTCGACCAGCACGCGCGCGGCCTCCCGTGTGTGGGCGACGATAGGGTCTTCAACATTGGCCATCGTCGATGAGAACGGCAGGCTCATGCCCAGTGCCTCGAATGACGAGCTCATCGTGTTGGCGGTGTACATGCCGCCGCAGGAGCCGCTGCCGGGGATCGCACGGCGCTCGATCTGGCAGAAGTCTTCCTCGCTCATGTTGCCGGCGCTGAACTGACCGACCGCCTCGAACACGCTGACGATGTTCAGGTCCTGGCCCTTGTACTTGCCGGGCAGGATGGTGCCGCCGTAAACGTAAATCGCCGGCACATTCGCACGCAACATGCCCATCATGCCGCCGGGCATGTTCTTGTCGCAGCCGCCCACCACCAGCACGCCGTCCATCCACTGGCCACCCACACAGGTCTCGATGCAGTCCGCGATGACTTCGCGCGAGACCAGGCTGTATTTCATGCCCTCGGTGCCCATCGCCATGCCGTCGGAAATCGTCGGTGTGCCGAAGATCTGTGCATTGCCGCCAGCCGCTTCGATGCCCGCGACGGCCGCATCGGCGAGCTTCTGCAGGCCTGAGTTGCAGGGCGTGATCGTCGAGTGCCCGTTGGCCACGCCGATCATCGGCTTCTTGAAGTCGACCTCCTCGTAGCCGAGGGCGTAATACATCGACCGGTTCGGTGCGCGAGCGACGCCTTCGGTGATGTTCTTGGAGCGGCGATTGATGACCATCAGAGCCTCCGGGCGATGTCGGGAAGCGAAGTATCACCACGGCAGCAAGCGCAGTCCAATATATTGTCAACTGTGTATTGATCTTCAGAGAGTATCAATGTCCGAGCTGCGAGCGTGGCGTCAGTTTCTTGTCCTGGCCGAGGAACTGCACTTCGGGCGGGCGGCGCAACGGATGAATATGACGCAACCACCGCTGACGATGGCGATCCAGGCGTTGGAGCGCAAGCTGGGTGCGCCGCTGTTTGAGCGCACGCAACGTTCGGTTGCGCTGGCGCCTGCGGGGCAAGCGCTGCTGCCCGAAGTGCGGCGTCTGCTGCAGGCCGCCGACGATCTGCCGCGTCAGGCGCAGGCCGCGGCGGCCGGCTTGTCAGGCCGGTTGCGGCTTGCATTCGTGTCGAGCATCGCCTACGGCCCGCTGCCCGAATGGTTGCGTTCGTTCCGCCACGCCAACCCGGACGTGTTGCTGGCGCTGCGCGAGGCGACTCTCGACGTTCAACTCGGCGCGTTCGCATCCGGCGAGATCGACGCCGGCTTCGTGCTGCATGCGAAAGGCGCCGTGCCGCCAGGTCTGCAGGCCTGGCGCGCGCTGCGCGAACCGCTGGTGATGGCGCTGCCCGACCGCCATCCGCTGACGGCACGGCGCGCGCTGACGTTCGACCGCATCGCGGTCGAGCCGCTGGTGATCTTTCCGCGGGCGATCGCGCCTTCGCTGTTCGATGCCATCGTCGGTCACTACCGTGCTTGCGGCGTCACCCCAGTGATCGCGCAGGAGGCGAATCAGATGCAGACCATCGTCAATTTGGTGTCGGCCGGCATCGGCATCGCGTGGGTTCCGGCGTCGTTGATGCAGTTGCAGCGCCCGGGCGTGGTCTACCGCGCGCTGAGTGACGCACCTCTCTCTTGCGACACCAGCCTGGTGTGGCGCGACCGGGCTTTGCCAGTGGTGCAGCGCTTTGTCGGCCATGTGCAATCAGCGCAGGCGCAGCATCCACAATCAGCGCTTTCAAACCCGTACCGCCCGAAAGATTCCTGATGCTCGTGCATCCCCAGTTTGACCCCGTGGCCGTGTCGCTCGGGCCTCTGCAAATTCATTGGTACGGCGTGACCTATCTGGTCGCGTTCAGTTTGTTTCTGTGGCTCGCCTCGCTGCGCACGAAACAGCCCCAGTTCGCAAGCGTGGGCTGGACGCGGCGTGACGTCGACGACCTGCTTTTCTACGGCGTGATCGGTGTCGTGATCGGCGGCCGGCTGGGTTATGTACTGTTCTACAAGCCGGGACATTACCTGGCCAGCCCGCTTGAGATCTTCGCGGTCTGGAAGGGCGGCATGGCCTTTCATGGCGGGCTGCTCGGGGTGCTGACGGCAATGTGGTGGTTCGCGCGCGCTCGCGGGCGGCACTTCCTCGAAGTTACCGACCTGATCGCACCCTGTGTGCCGACCGGGCTGGCATCGGGGCGCATGGGCAACTTCATCAATGGAGAGTTGTGGGGGCGCGCAGCCGACCCCTCGCTGCCGTGGGCGATGGTGTTTCCGCAGTCGGGGTTCGACTTTCCCCGGCATCCGTCGCAGATCTACCAGTTCCTGCTCGAAGGCCTGCTGCTGTTCGTGCTGTTGTGGGTCTACGCGCGCAGGCCGCGCCAGCTCGGCGTGGTCTCGGGGATGTTCCTGATCGGCTACGGCAGCTTCCGTTTCATCGTCGAATACTTCCGCGAGCCAGACAGCTTTCTCGGCCTGCTCGCGCTCGACATGAGCATGGGTCAGTGGTTGTGCGTACCGATGGTGTTGGCGGGTGGGACGCTGGTGTGGATGGGGCGGCATCAGCGCTTCCAGGCGCCCGTGCGGCCGCCCGCCGGGGCTTGAAGTTCAACACCGCGGATTGCCATTGAAAGGCGTGTGATGAGACTGGTTTTCCTGGACACCGAAACCACCGGACTGAGTCCGCAATCCGGCGACCGCATCATCGAGATCGGCTGTATCGAGCTGGTTGACCGGCGTCTCACTGGCCGTAACCTGCACCTGTACATCAACCCGCAGCGGCCCAGTCATCCCGACGCCCTGCGCGTCCACGGACTCACTGAGGCATTCCTGAGTGACAAGCCACTGTTCGAGGGTGTCGTTGGCGATTTGCTGGAGTTTGTCGCCGGCGCGGAGGTGGTGATCCACAACGCCAGCTTCGACATCAGCTTCCTCGATCACGAGTTGGGTCGATTGAAGCGACCGAAGTTCGCACTGGGCGTCGACAAGATCACCGACAGCTTGACGATGGCCCGTGAGTTGTTCCCGGGAAAAGCGAACTCGCTTGATGCCCTTTGCAAGCGGCTGGAAGTCGACAACAGCAACCGCTCATTGCATGGCGCACTGCTCGATGCAGGCCTGCTGGCGGAGGTGTACATCCGCATGACACGAGGCCAGAAAGCACTGGTCGTCGAAGTCGACGACCAGCCGGCCTTATTGGAGGTTGTCGACACGGCTGACCTGCGTCAGTTCGTGCTGCCCGTGGTCGTCGCCTGCAGTGAGGAGCTGAGATGCCATGACGCGCTGATTGCCGAGCTGAAAAAGGCATCGAATGCGGGGGCGATTTGGGCCAAGTCTGTGGCACACTAGAGGGCTAACTCGGTGACGGTTCCGGTGGTTCAAGTCACTGACCTGACGCGTTTTGGGCGGTTAACTCAGCGGTAGAGTGCCACCTTCACACGGTGGAAGTCGCAGGTTCGAACCCTGCACCGCCCACCAGCCACAGACCTGAAAACCTGTGCTACAGTCGAGGGCTTCGCTGATGTCAGGCGTTGCGGTGAGGGGTTGGATGTGGTGGCGAATTAATTACTTGCTGTCAATTGACCGAGATACCGAAAGCGATGTATAGTCGTTGACTCGAGTGAATCTCCAAAG
>JANXTP010000321.1 GCA_025352345.1 Burkholderiales bacterium
TCGCCGACCTGCCCACACGCTTCCGATTCAGGCTGAGCCCGGCATCGGATGCGGCCGATCAGCTGCCGTAGAACACGTACTCGGCTTCGTACGCCACCTGCTGGCGTGCGCCCTTGGTGTCACTGGTGCAAGCCGTGGCCGGCGCCACGCCGCCCTTGGTGTTCAAACGCTGGATGTAGCTGACGCCCGCCATCGTGCCCGCCCCGGTGGCCGGCTCGGCCTTGACCAGTTGCAGCGGGATGCTGCCCGGCACCGACGGCGCCACGGCGACCTGCTTGCCGGTCACCTTCGAGCCGTCGGTCGATTCCCAGGTGGGGCCGGCGTAGTATTTGCCGACCTCTTTCTTGTCAGACGAGTAGAGCTTGGCCACCGGCCCGGCGAAAGCCCATTCGAAGACGCCGGCGGTGTCCTTCTTCTCGCGGCATTCGTAGGTCAGCTCGCCAACGCCGGTGGCCGACATCAACTGCTTCTGGCCCGCGGGCACGCGCACTGGCTCTGGCAAGGCCTCGTTGTCGACGGTGGTCGAGGGTGCAGCATTGGCGCACAGGCTGATAGCGCACAGGACGACAACGGTGAGGGCTGATTTCATGGAGGTTCTCCGCAACAGAATGAATGGATGGAAGGTGTGTGAACAAGCGTCGTCGCACGACGCTCTGACACCACAACGAACCAGCTCGCACTTCAGATGCAGACCGCCCGCAAACAGCGCTGAAAAACTTGAAGCCTCTCGGCACAGACGTGAAAAAGCCGACCCGCAGGTCGGCTTTTCAGTCGTCGGCTCGGTGCTTACTTGACGGCATTGACCATGTAGGTCACCACGGCCTTGATGTCGGCGTCGCTGCCTTGCGAGCCACCGCGCGGCGGCATCGCGTTCTTGCCCTTGATGGCACTGGCCGTCAGCCCGTCTATTCCCTGTGCCAGGCGAGGTGCCCAGGCGGCCTTGTCGCCAAACTTCGGTGCACCGGCAATGCCGGCACCATGGCAGGCCGAGCACACCTGCGTGAACAAGGCCGGGGGTGCGTTGGTTGCTGCGACGGCAGGTACCGCAGCGGCGGCGACCACCACGGCAGCCGGTTCGGCTGGCCTGGCCTCGACAGGTGCCGGGGCTGCTGCCACCGGCTCGGCGGCTGGGGCCGGCGCGGCTTCGGCGGTCGGCGCGGCGGGCTCAGGGAAATTCGCGCCGGCCTTGTTGGCCATGTAGACGACCGCGCGGCCGACCTCGATGTCACTGAAGTCACCGCCACCCTGCGGGCTCATGGCGTTCTTGCCTTTCAGCGCACTGGTCAGCAACACGTCGTAGCCCTGCGCGATGCGCGGCGCCCAGGCGGCGGCATCGCCGAACTTCGGCGCACCGGCCAGACCCGCCGCGTGGCAGGCCGAGCACTGCGCTGCAAACACCTGTTCGCCGGTCTTCCACGAGGCCGGGTTGGCGACGTCTTTGACCGTGACCGCACCGACCGGCGCGATGCGGCGCGCGATCGCCTCAGGCGTCAGGCCATCGCTGCCCGCTGCCGGCCGCTTGTCGTCGGTCACGTAGCTGGCCAGCATGACGATCGCGATCACCGGAACAACGAAGGAAAAGAAGATCGTGACGAGCAACTGCTTGGGGGTCTTGATCGGTCCTTCGTGGTTTTCTTCGTCGTGGGAGTGGCTGACGTCGCTCATGAATTCCTCGGCTCGCGGGGTGATGCTGAAATGCAAATTGGATTTGTGCGCGCAGTGCAGCGGTCCGGACCCCGTGGGACTCCGGAGACGCAACCCAAGGCGGACCGCATCGGCACAGCGATTGAGTATAAAGCCGGGGGTAAGCACCCGAGGGCCGTGAGGCATCGCGTCCGAGCCCGCGAAGCCTCGCTGTTCAAGGCGCCCACTACAATCGAAAGCGTTGCGTCCGTAGCTCAATGGATAGAGTACTGCCCTCCGAAGGCAGGGGTTGCTGGTTCGATCCCAGCCGGGCGCACCACGCCTCGCGCGCAGTGCCTCCCGGGCACTGAAAACGGTGTGTTGCATTCCAAAGCTATCACCCACTGCGCCACGGGCTCATGAGTCAAGTCCTGATCAACCAGTACCTTGCCCAGCTCGATGTGCTGAAAAAGTGGGCGGCACGCACCGTGGATCGGTGGTGCGCGAGGCCTTCAAGGATCTGCTCAAGGGCTGGGGCAGCCGATCACGAAGGGAGCGATCTTCCACTGCGTCTACACCGTGCTGCACGATCCAAGCTGCTGCGAGACCTATGCGCAGAGCCTGAAGCGCGAGTTCCCGCGCATCCCGCTGTACGGCGACAGCGAAACGACGTTCTGGCAATGGGCCGCCTGGGACGAGGCGCTCATAGTGATGCACATCGGCTATGAGCAGGTGGCACCGTTCGCGCTGCTGCGCGCCGACACGCCCGACGAGAAGGTGCGCGCCGCGGGCCAATCGCCGAAAGTCATCCTGAAGGCCGACATGGCCACCGGCCACATCGTTATCGACAGCGAGACCACGCTGGCCGGCGTGCCGCCCGAAGCCTGGGCCTACACGCTGGGCAACCGCTGCGCGATCGACTGGGTGCTCGACCAGTACAAGGAAAAGAAGCCCAAGGACCCGACCATCCGCGAGAAGTTCGACACCTACCGATTCAAGGACCACACGGAACACGTGATCGACCTGCTGGCCCGCGTGACCACGGTGAGCGTCGAGACGGTGCGGATCCTGGCGGCGATGAAGGGGGCGGTGCGGTAGCGGCGCAGGCCACTCAGATCAACGCCGCGGCAAGGCGCAGCCGGCTCGCCGTGACGACGAGGCCGTTGCGTTCCAGTGCATGGGCAAATTCTTCGGGATTCAGAGTCGGATTCTTCTTGCGTTCACGCATGTCGCGAAACGCCGCGAGCGCCGTGAACTCATCGAGATCGAGCTGGGCCATCAGAAAGTCATCGGGATGGATGGCCTCAATGCCATAGGGGCGCAGCACAGCATCAGGAAAGTGCTTGAGGTTCGCGGTCACGATGCAGTCTGCATGGCCCGCAATGGCGGCAGCCAGCACATGCACGTCGTCACGATCAGGCAGGTTCAGGCACGGGGCAAGAACCTGCCACGCCTCGGTGGGGATTTCCCAATCCGGCACGGCAAGGCGCATTTGATCCTTGCGAATGCCAAGGCGACCACAGAGTTCGGGGCGCTTGAGTTCGAGGTTACGTACCCATTCGTCCTCGATCTCTGCGGTCCACTTTGCGGCATAGAGTCCGGCCACGGCCAAGCTGATCAGGGCATCGGCCACGCTGACGGGGTAGAGAACACAGGCGTCCAACACCGCGGTGAAGCGGGCATGCCCAGCCACCTCAGTAGTCCAGGCCCAGATCGGTGGCGTTGTCCGACAAGCGTTGCAGGGCCTCGCGTTGGCCAGCGTGCATCTCGTTGGCATAACGCAAGAGATCTTCAAACGCGATGCGCCGGTGGCTGCCAACCTTGCGGTGTGGCAGTCGCCCCTCTTCAATCTCCTTGATGACGAATGGCCGGGACACATTCAGGAAATTGGCCGCTTCGACCGTCGAGAGCTCCCGCTTGGCCGGCATGAATACCACCGGTTGACGTTCGCTCAACGCGCCCAACACGTCGGCAATGAAGCGCAGCGTCTTGGTTGGAACAGAAACCGAGGGCTCATCGCCGTTGTCGCTGGTCAGCGTGATCGAAGCAGCACGGGAATGATCCAGCGATTCGACGATGAAGCGCTGCGCCAAACGTGCCATGTCGGCTTCTTCGGGAGTCATGTCTGGGGGCGCAAGCCGCCGTTCACGTTGGAGGGTCGCCATGTGGTTTCTCCATTGGTCAGCTGGACACGGCGATCTGCTGAGCCCAGCCTGATGTTCGTTGTGCAAAGCCGACTTTATGCCACAAGTGCAATAAATGCATCATGTGAAGCGGGATTTACACACGACTTACCCACTTGATTCACACAGGCTTATCCACAATCAGGCCAGCAATGGCTTCAGATATCGCCCGGTGTCACTCCCCACATGGGCCGCCACGGCTTCCGGTGTACCGACGACGACCACCTGCCCGCCGCCGGCGCCGCCTTCCGGGCCCATGTCGATCAGCCAGTCGGCGGTCTTGATGACATCGAGGTTGTGCTCGATCACGACGATGGTGTTGCCTGCGTCGCGCAGCTGGTGCAGCACCTTCAGCAGCAGCGCGATGTCGGCAAAGTGCAGTCCGGTGGTGGGCTCGTCGAGGATGTAGAGCGTGCGGCCGGTGTCGCGCTTGCTCAATTCCAGTGCCAGCTTCACGCGCTGCGCCTCGCCGCCGGACAGCGTGGTCGCGCTCTGCCCGAGCCGGATGTAGCCCAGGCCCACATCGAGCAGCGTCTGCAGCCGGCGCGCAATGTTGGGCACGGCGCTGAAGTGCGCGTGCGCGTCTTCGACGGTGAGTGCCAGCACCTCGGTAATATTTTTCCCGCGATAGAGCACCTCCAGCGTCTCACGGTTGTAGCGCTGGCCCTGGCACACATCGCAGGTGACATACACATCGGGCAGGAAGTGCATCTCGACCTTCAACACGCCGTCGCCCTGGCAGGCTTCGCAGCGCCCACCGCCGGCCGAGGCACTGACGTTGAAGCTGAAGCGGCCGGGCCCGTAGCCGCGCTCCTTCGCGGTGTTCATCTCGGCATACAGCTGGCGGATCGGCGTGAACATGCCGGTGTAGGTGGCCGGGTTGCTGCGCGGCGTGCGGCCGATCGGACTCTGGTCGACGTTGATCGCCTTGTCGAAGGCGTCGAGCCCATCGATCGCATCGTGCGGCGCAGCTTCGGCGTGGCTGTTATAGAGCTTGCGCGCCACCGCCGCGTACAGCGTGTCGTTGACCAGCGTGCTCTTGCCCGAGCCCGACACCCCGGTCACGCAGGTCAGCAGGCCGATGGGAATCTCGACGCTGACGTTCTTCAGGTTGTGGCCGCGCGCGTTCGCAATGCGCAACACCTGGCCGGGTGTGGGCGCACGCCGCTTCGGAACAGCGATGCGCAGCGCCCGCGACAGGTAGCGGCCGGTCAGCGAGTCGGGGTTCGCGGCCACCTCGTCGGGCGTGCCCTGCGCCATCACGCGGCCACCGTGCACGCCGGCGCCGGGACCCATGTCGATCACGTGATCGGCTGCGCGGATCGCGTCCTCGTCGTGCTCGACCACCAGCACGCTGTTGCCGATGTCGCGCAGGTGGCGCAGCGTGCCCAGCAGCCGTTCGTTGTCGCGCTGGTGCAGGCCGATGCTGGGCTCGTCGAGCACGTACATCACGCCGGTCAGGCCGCTGCCGATCTGTGATGCCAGCCGGATGCGCTGCGACTCGCCGCCGCTCAGCGTGTCGGCACTGCGGTCCAGGCTCAGGTAGTTCAGACCCACATCGTTCAGGAACTTCAGCCGCGATCGGATCTCGCGGATCACCTTGTCGGCGATCTCGGCTTTCGCGCCCTTGAGCTGCAGCCGCTCGAAGTAGGCCAGGCCCTCGCGCAGCGTGCCGTGCTCGACGCGGTAGATGGGCTCGCCGATCTCGTCATCGACGCCCTGCAGGAACACATGCCGGGCCTCGCGACGCAGCCGGGTGCCACCGCAATCGGGACAGGGTTTGGGGTTCTGGTAGCGCACCAGATCCTCGCGCACCAGCGCCGAATCGGTCTCACGGTAGCGGCGCTCCAGCGTCGGAATGATGCCTTCGAAGGGGTGCTTGCGCTTGACGCTGCGTGCCTTGCCTGCCCCAGCGCGGCCTATCGTGTCGGCGCTGTAGACGAAGCTGATCTCTTCGCTGCCCGATCCATACAAAAGCACCTGCTGGATCGCTGCAGGCAGCGCATCGAACGGCGTGTCGATGTCGAAGCGGTAGTGCCTGGCCACCGCTTCGAGCAAGGTGAAGGTGTAGCTGTTGCGCCGGTCCCATCCCTTGACCGCACCGCTCGCCAGGCTCAGGCTCGGGAAGCCCACCACGCGCTGTGGGTCGAACACAGTCACCTGGCCGATACCGTCGCAAGTGGGGCAGGCGCCTTGCGGCGAATTGAACGAGAACAGCCGCGGCTCCAGTTCGGCCAGCGCGTAGCTGCAGATTGGGCAGGCGAACTTGCTTGAATACAGGTGTTCGCGGCCGCCGTCCATCTCGAAGGCGATCGCACGGCCATCGGCAATGCGCAGGGCCGCCTCGAAACTTTCGGCCAGGCGTTGCTGCAGGCCGCTGTCGGCGTCGGCGCTGGTGGGGTGAACGACTTTGACGCGGTCGAGCACCACATCGATGTCGTGCTTCTCGTTCTTTTTCAGCACAGGCAGGTCGCTGGCCTCGTACGCCGTTCCGTCGATGCGGAAGCGCACATAGCCCTGCGCCTGCATCTCGGCGAACAGCTCGGCGAACTCGCCCTTGCGCTCGCGCACCACCGGCGCCAGCACCATCAGCCGCGTGCCATCGGGCAGCGCCAGCGTGGCGTCGACCATCTGGCTCACGCTCTGAGCCTGCAGCGCCAGGTGGTGGTCGGGGCAGAACGGCGTGCCGGCGCGTGCATAGAGCAGCCGCAGGTAATCGTGGATCTCGGTGACGGTGCCCACCGTGGAGCGCGGGTTGTGCGAGGTCGCCTTCTGCTCGATGCTGATCGCCGGGCTCAGGCCTTCGATGATGTCGACAT
>JANXTP010000401.1 GCA_025352345.1 Burkholderiales bacterium
AGGGGCGGGAGGAGACCGGTCGCCATGAGGCTCGCTACTCGCCCACCGAAGCCAGCATTCGATCGACCAGCGGCTGTGCCAGAAAATAGCCGCTATGCAGCAAGGCGTCGGTCAGCGGGCGCAGCCGCGCCAGCATGCCGGCCGCGCGCGCCTGGACCAGTAAGCCGAGTGTGCCGATCACGGGCAGGCCCATCACCGACGCGCAGGCGCGGCCACGGCGTTCATCGACCAGCACCACTGCGGCGTGCAGCAAGGCCAGAGCCAGGGCCGAGCGTTCACCGGCGTCAAGACGCGCTTCAGCGAGCGCGAGCGGCACCTGCTCGGGGGCGTCCACGACGCGCAGCAGGCCCTTCGTCAATGCCGAAGAAAGACCCGAATGCTCGGCCTCCCGCTGCCCGCGCATCACCTCTTGCCACACCGTCGACGTCACCAGCAACTCGCCAAACAGACGCGAAGGAATGGCCAGCAAGTCAAGCCTGGCCAAAGCGATCAGCGGCCCGCTATCGCCCACCAGCAAGGGTGCGGACATAGTCGAGCTCGCGGTCAAGGTCTTCAACGCTGTAGCGCACCACCGCTATCTGGCGCCGGCCCAGTTCGTCGATCATCTCGCTGTAGGCCAGTCCGGCGACCTTCGCCGCCATGCCGAGGCTCAAGACATCGCGTTCATACAGCGAGACAGCCAGCGCGAGCCGTTCGGCGCTAGAGCCTGCGGCTTGCCCCAGCGGCAGCGTGAGCATCACGGGCTCGCCTTGCACCGTGACCACGTCGGACGTGCCGCGCCTGGCGTCGTCGAGCAAACGCTCAGGCTGCAGTTCGAGCTCTTCGGAAGTGAGGGTGGACATGGCGGCCTCTGGTTCGGTTCGGTTCTGGTTCGGTGGGCGCGGGACAGTGTCGAGGTTAGCCGACCGGGCGCACCAGCAGCAAGCCGCAGCCGAAGGCCTTGGCGCGGCCGACGCCGCAGCACAGCGCCACGGTCAGCCGCGCAGCGTCGCGCACAACCAACTCGCCGCCGAAGTCCACGGTGCTGATCTGGATCTCGGCATTCCTGCCGCGGTGCTGGGTGTAGGCGTCAACGCTGAGCGAATCGGCTTCAAACTCGAAGCCGTTGCGCGTGGCCTGGGCCGTCAACCAGGCCGCGCAGGCGCCGAAGATCAGGTCTTGCAGTGCCGGCTTGTCATCGCCCTGCCAGTCATTCCAGTGCCGCAGCCCACGCTCGCGCAGCAGCTTGGTCTTGGCTTGCATGACGACGTCGTGCCGCACGTGCTTGCCTTGCTCGTTGTGCCCCGCCACCACGGGGTTGGCGCGCAAATCGAAGCGCAGCCGCATGCCGGCCTGCAGCTGAGGCGCGTAGGGCTGGGTCTGCAGGCGCCAGGCATGATCCTGCGGCCGCGGTTCCCGACTTGAAACCACGTAGTAGCGCGGCAAGCCGGCTTGCAGGTCGCGCCGGAACAGGAAGTCTCTCGACGTGCCCGGCGGTGAAGGAAACAGCTTCCACATCCACTGGTGATCCGCATAGGCATCGGCAGGCGGGTGGCCGGAGCCGTAGGTCTGTTGGTGGGCGGCGTCACGCAAGTGGGCCGGGTCGGGTGTCATGAGGCTGAAGAACATGGGCTACCTCTCCGTCAGCGGGGCTCTTGAAGCAACTTGCTGTGTTCAGTGCGGTCACCGAACTGCCAGCTCTTGCGGCGGATGACGCGGTCTTTGCGCGCGACGCTCAGGTCGGGATCGGCCCCAGCGTGCACACCATCACCCCACACCAGGCGCACGATCTCGGTCAGCGGCTCCAGCGACAAGCGCGTCCTCTCGGCGAGCGCTTGCAAACGTTCAGCGCTGGCCTGGCGATAGGCCTCCAGCGCGGCGTGGGCCGAAGCGGCATCCAAGACAAGCGGTGCCAGCGGCGCGGCGGGCGGGCACGACTTGCGGCCGAGGTACAGCACGAAGCGTGGCGTGCGAAGGGCCGCAGCCAGCGCGTCAAGCGTGTGCGGCGACAGGCCGTTGCCCTTGCATTGCACGGCGACGAGGCAGGCTGCGTTCTGCCGGTAGTCGCGGGTGGACAGAATGGTGTTGAGCTCACGCTTCGGCATCGCCAGCTCATCCCGACGCGTGGCATGCGGCCGGCCCTTCAACGCCGTGCGGCCCGGCACCTGGGCGGTGTGATAGTCCCTCAGCAGGCTGCCCGTGGACAGCACGCCCACCGCAAATCCATAGCCATCGCGAAGTGCCGCCTGCGCCGCTTCATCATCACGCCGAACGCCGAGTGCGGCACCGAGCAGGCCCAGCAAGGCCGACTCGCCGGGGTAGTCGTGGCTGCCGCGGTACTCGCCCACCGCCACCTCGCCCCAGGACGCAAGCGGCGCCAGCAACTGAAATACCAGGTACTGCATGGCTCAGGCCCGCACAAAGGCGGCGAGTTCGGTCAACGAACCCTCGCCAGCTTCCACGTTGATCGCGTAGCGGCCGTCCGCGCAGGGGCCATAGACCTTGTCGAAGTTGTCGCAACGCTTGACGATGGCGGCCACCGCCAGGTCGAGCATGCTCTGATCGTCGAACGGTTTGATGGGCTTGAGAAAGGCCTGCACCAGCGAGCGCGGTTGTTGGTCGCCCTTCTCCGCCAGCACATAGCTGGCATAGGCGCGCGACGCATGGCTGTTTTGCATGCCCGTGGGCGAGACCTTGGTGGCAGCGTGAATCAAGGCGTCGAGCGCCTTGCCGGTCAGCTCGGCGTCTGCACCGAGGTTGCTCTGAAGCAATTCGCGGTCGATGCACACATAAAGATAGAACAGGCCGGCGCCGTAGCTGGGGCGCAGGCCGCTGAGGGAAAAGCCGTTGGTGGCCACGTTGCCGGCGTCAAGAAAGAGTGAGAAATTGATCCGCTGGCTGTAGCCCACGGGAAAGCGCAGCTCCTCATTGAGCAGCAGTTGGCCCAGTCCGCCGACGGGGTTTCCCGTGAGGGGATCGAGCG
>JANXTP010000408.1 GCA_025352345.1 Burkholderiales bacterium
CACGATGTCTTTGGCGCTGACCCCCGGTGCCGTGCGGCCTTCCACCCGCACGAGCATGTTCCTGGCCTTGCGCGCCAGCAGCGTTTGCGTCGCGAGCACGTGCTCGACCTCGCTCGTGCCGATGCCGTGCGCGAGCGCACCGAACGCGCCGTGCGTGGAAGTGTGCGAGTCGCCGCAGACGACCGTCATGCCCGGCAGCGTGGCACCCTGCTCCGGCCCGATCACGTGAACGATGCCCTGGCGGCGGTCGTTCATCTTGAACTGCGTGATGCCGAGCCGATCGCAGTTGGCGTCGAGCGTGTCGACCTGCAGCTTCGAGATCGGATCGGCAATGCCGTGCGAGCGGTCGGTGGTCGGCACGTTGTGGTCGCTGACCGCCAGGTTCGCCGACAGGCGCCAGACCTTGCGCCCGGCCTGATCAAGCCCGTCGAAGGCCTGCGGGCTGGTGACCTCGTGAACCAGATGGCGGTCGATGTAGAGGACGGCCGTACCGTCGTCTTCGGTGTGGACGACGTGCTCGTCCCAGATCTTGTCGTACAGCGTGCGGGTCATGAATTCGATTTTAAGCGCACTCGGCCTACCCCCCCTGAACCGGGGGGGCAGGGTCAGCCCCCGATTGATACCGGGATGGTCACAGGGAAATATCCATGCTCAGCGTGCCATTGGTCACAAGCCGTTGGTGCATCACCCCACTTCTTGAGGGCTAGCGCATGAAACAACGAATCTGGCAGATGGGCTCGATCGCCCTTTCCGCCCTGACATTGGCCGCGTGCGGCGGCGGCGGGCAATCCACGCCGACCGCCACGCCACAGGCGACGATGTCGACCGCCTTGTCCGTCAAGACGATGACCGCCGGCGCAATCGAACCCTCCGAAGGCACCAAGACCGGCACGTTCATCGTGCGCATGGCCGACGAGCCTGCGACCGCCTACGCGGGCGGCATCAAGGGCTATGCGGCGACCAAGGCCAACAAGGGCCAGAAGATCGACCCCGACAGCCCTGCGGTGACCACCTACAAGGCCTACCTCGCATCACAGCACGACGCCGCACTCGCCGGTGTGGGCGGTGCCAACAAACTCTACAGTTACGGCTATGTCTTCAACGGCTTCGCGGCCAAGCTGTCGGACGCGCAGGCCCAGAAGCTGGCGCAAACGCCCGGCGTCCTGTCGGTGGCGCGCGATGAAATCCGCACCATGGACACGTCAACCACCCCGGCGTTCCTCGGTCTCAGCGGACCGACGGGTTTTTGGGCCACCAAGGCGACCGGCGAGAACGTCATCATCGGCATTGTCGACACCGGCATCTGGCCCGAGCATCCGGCTTTCTCGGACCGCACCGGCAGCAACGGCAACAACACGCAAGACGGCAAGTTGTCGTACCAGCAGATTCCCGGCTGGCATGGCAGGTGCGTTCCCGGCGATCAGTTCACTGCGTCGGACTGCAATCAGAAGCTGATCGGCGCGCGCTTCTACAACGCCGGCCAGGGCGGTAACGCCGGCATCACCGCAGAGTTTCCCGGCGAGTTCAATTCCCCGCGCGACTACAACGGCCACGGCACCCACACCGCGAGCACCGCCGGTGGCAATCAGGGCGTTCCGGCCACGGGTGTCGCTGCCGCTTTCGGCAACATCAACGGCATCGCGCCGCGCGCCCGCATCGCCGTCTACAAGGCCTTGTGGCAGCAGGCCAGCGGCACCGGTTCGGGGACCAGTAGCGACCTGGTCGCGGCAATCGACCAGGCCGTCGCCGACGGTGTTGACGTCATCAACTATTCGATCAGCGGCTCGCAGACGAACTTCCGCGACCCGGTCGAAATCGCGTTCCTGTACGCGGCGGATGCCGGCGTCTTCGTCGCGACGTCGGCCGGCAACAGCGGACCGAGCACCAGCACCGTCGCTCATCCGAGCCCATGGCTGACCACCGTGGCCGCCGGTACGCACAACCGAAGCATTCAGGGCGGCTCGGTGACGCTGGGCAATGGCGTCACCTACACGGGCGTCGGCTACCTGTTGAGCGCCGGCCCGGCACCGTTGATCGATGCCCGGGCAGCCGGGGTCGCGGGTGCCAATGCCGACCAGCTGGGGCTCTGCTTCGGTGCTACCGATGACGGCGTCGTCCGACTCGATCCGGCCAAGGTCGCCGGCAAGATCGTGGTCTGCGAACGTGGCGCCAATGTGCTGGTGAACAAGGCCCAGGCAGTGAAGGACGCCGGCGGCGCCGGCATGATCCTCGTCAACACGCCGACCAGCAACACCACGCTGCCGTTTGTCGCGTACTCGATCCCCGCCGTGCATTTGGCTGTCGCAGCGTACCTGCCGATCAAGGCGTATGCGGCCACGGGCGGGCCGTCCGCAACCATCAACGCCGCCACTATTGTCGTGGGGACACCGGCACCGTTCACCGCCAGCTTCTCGTCGCGCGGCCCGCTGCGTGCAAGCGCCAACCTGCTCAAGCCCGACCTGATCGCGCCGGGGCAGGACATCCTGGCCGGCGTTGCACCTCCGGGGAACAACGGCAAACTGTTCGACCTGTACAGCGGCACGTCGATGTCGAGCCCGCATGTGGCCGGCCTGGGCGCGCTGCTGAAACAGCTGCACCCGGACTGGTCGCCGATGGCGATCAAGTCGGCCCTGATGACCAGCGCCGGCGACGTGCTCGACGGACCGAACACCAACCCGCTGGTGATCTTCCGTCAGGGTGCCGGTCACGTGCGACCGAACAATGCCGCTGATCCGGGGCTGGTGTTCGATTCCGGGTTCAACGACTGGCTCGGCTTCCTGTGCGGCACGCAACTGCCGATGTCGTTCTGCACCGCGGCGAGCCTGCCGGTGATCACCCCGAGCAACTTCAACGGCGCATCGATCGCGATCGGAGCCCTGGCCGGCTCGCAGACCGTGACCCGCACGGTCACGAACGTCGGCAGTTCGGCTGAGACCTACACCCCGGGCGTGACCGGCATGGCCGGAGTCACCGTGGCGGTCACGCCGGCGACCTTGACCGTGCCCAAGGGCGGCAAGGCATCGTTCACCGTGCAGTTCACGCGAACCACCGCGGCGCTGAATGCTTACACCGGCGGTCAACTCACGTTGACCGGCAGCGAGGGGCACAGTGTTCGGGTGCCGATGGTCGTC
>JANXTP010000421.1 GCA_025352345.1 Burkholderiales bacterium
TGCACCAGCACCCAGTCGGTGGGCTGTGCGCCACGTTCGCTCAGTTCACGCAGGCCTGCCGCCACGCTGTCGGCGCGGGCGGCGCCTCCGGTGCGGGCGACCCAGCCATCGAACTGCGGAACGCGAGACTCGAAGATTGCATCGCCCGGGCTCAACACCACCAGCACCCGATGCAGACGGGCCACCTGATGCAGCGCCGCCAAGGTGTGCCCGACCACCGTGCTGCCGGCCAGCGCCTCGTACTGCTTAGGTCCTGCCGTGCCTGCCCGTTCGCCGTGGCCGGCGCAGGGCACCAGGGCGTAGAGGCGGGGCGACAGGCGCTGCGGTTCGGTGGCGGATTCGGTGTGTGGCATCACGGGGTTGGCAACCGCCCGAATTCTATAATTCGGCTGTGCATCGCCCCGTGGGTATCGTCTCCCGGGGCGCTTTGCTTTTTGCGCCACGCATCTCGTGCAGACACCTTCGATCGCCCCCGGCAAACGCCACACCCTGCCCCGCCCGCTCGGCTCCGCCGACGCGCTGCTGCTGGCGCGCCATGCGCAGGCACGGACTGCACAGAAGCGGTTGACCGCCATCGTCACCGCCGAGCCGGCCGACACGCAACGCCTCGAAGGCGAGCTGGCCTTCTTCGCGCCCGAGCTGCGCATCGCCGTCTTCCCGGACTGGGAAACGCTGCCCTACGACACCTTCTCGCCGCACCAGGATCTGATCTCCGAGCGGTTGGCCACGCTGTGGCGGCTGCTGCAGTCGCACAGGGACGGCGCGCTCGACGTGGTGCTGATGCCCGCCTCCACAGCGCTGGTGCGCCTCGCGCCACCGAGCTTCCTGGCGGCCTACACCTTCCACTTCAAGCAGAAGGAAAGGCTCAACGAGGTGGCGCTGAAGTCTCAGCTGACGCTGGCCGGGTATCAGCACGTCAGCCAGGTGGTGTCGCCCGGCGAGTACGCGGTGCGCGGCGGGCTGATCGACCTGTTCCCGATGGGCTCGCTGGTGCCGTACCGCGTCGACCTGTTCGGCGACGAGGTCGATTCGATCCGCACCTTCGACCCCGACAGCCAGCGCAGCCTGTACCCGGTGCCCGAGGTGCGGCTGCTGCCGGGCCGCGAGTTCCCGATGGACGAGGAGGCGCGCACCGCCTTCCGCGCCCGCTGGCGCGAACGCGTCGAGGGCGACCCGACCAAGGTGCGGCTCTACAAGGACATCGCCACAGGCATCGCGACCGCCGGCATCGAGTACTACCTGCCGCTGTTCTTCGACCAGACCGCGACGATCTTCGACTACCTCGCAGGCGACACCCGAGCAGGCGCCGACCCGTCGGCCGCCCTGGTGCTGCACGGCGAAGTCGATGAAGCCTTGAAGCGCTTCTGGACCGACACCCGGGAGCGCCACCGCTTCCTGCAGCACGACCGCGAGCGGCCGATCCTGCCGCCAGAAGACCTGTTTCTGAAATCGGACGAGTTCTTCACGCTGGCCAGTGCGCATGCGACGCTGAGCCTGCGCGGCCGCAGCGCCGAGGGCGCCGCCGACACGGCGTGGGCGCGGCCGCTGCCCGACCTGGGCGTCGACCGGGGCGCGCCGGAGCCGCTGAAGAAATTACAGATGCATGTCGGCACCACCAGCCACCGCGTGCTGATCGTTGCCGAAACGCAGGGCCGCCGCGAGAGCCTGCTCGAGCTGCTGCGTGACAGCCGCATCGAGCCGCCGAGCGTGGCCTCGCTGTCCGAGTTCCGGGCCGGCGACGAGCGCTTCGCGATCGCGGTCGCGCCGCTGGCCGAGGGCTTTTTCTGGACCGATGCCGATGAGAACAGCGCGATCGAGTTCGTCACCGAGACCGAGCTGTTCGCCACCAGCCCGACAGCACGCCGACGCCGCAAGCAGGAACAGGTCAGCGTCGTCAATGCGCTGATCAAGGACCTGTCGGAGCTGAAGGTCGGCGACCCGGTGGTGCACATCAACCACGGCATCGGGCGCTATGTGGGGTTGCGCATCATCGATCTGGGGGATGACGCAAGAGAGGGCACCAGCGAGTTCCTGCACCTCGAATACGCCGACAAGGCCACGCTCTACGTGCCGGTCGCGCAGCTGCACCTGATCAGCCGCTACACCGGCGTCAGCGCCGAAGAGGCGCCGCTGCACCGGCTCGGTTCCGGCCAGTGGGAAAAGGCCAAGCGCAAGGCCGCCGAGCAGGTGCGCGACACCGCCGCCGAGCTGCTGAACCTGTACGCCCGCCGCGCTGCGCGGGAAGGTTATGCGTTCCGCTTCTCGGCGCATGACTACGAGGCCTTCGCGGCCAGCTTCGGCTTCGAGGAAACGCCCGACCAGAAAGCGGCCATCCACGCCGTGATCCAGGACATGGTGAGCCCGAAGCCGATGGACCGGCTGGTCTGCGGCGACGTTGGCTTCGGCAAGACCGAGGTCGCGCTGCGCGCCGCCTTCGTCGCCGTCACCGGAGGCAAGCAGGTCGCGATCCTCGCCCCCACCACGCTGCTGGCCGAGCAGCATTTTCAGAACATCTCCGACCGCTTCGGCAAGTGGCCGATCAAGGTCGCCGAGATGTCGCGCTTCCGCTCGGCCAAGGAAATCAAGCAGGCGCTGGAAGGGCTGGAAGACGGCACGATCGACATCGTCGTCGGCACCCACAAGCTGCTGAGCCAGAACACGAAGTTCAAGCGCCTGGGCCTGTTGGTGATCGACGAGGAACACCGCTTCGGCGTGCGCCACAAGGAAGCGATGAAGGCGCTGCGTGCCGAGGTCGATGTGCTGACGCTGACCGCCACACCGATCCCGCGCACCCTGGGCATGGCGCTGGAAGGCCTGCGCGATTTGAGCGTGATCGCGACCGCACCGCAGCGGCGGCTGGCGATCAAGACCTTCGTGCGTGGCGAGTCCAGCGGCACGATCCGCGAGGCGGTGCTGCGCGAGCTCAAACGCGGCGGGCAGGTGTACTTTCTGCACAACGAGGTCGAGACCATCGAGAACCGGCGCAGCAAGCTCGAAGAACTGATCCCCGAAGCGCGCATCGCCGTCGCCCACGGTCAGATGCCGGAGCGCGAGCTGGAAAAGGTGATGCGCGATTTCGTCGCCCAGCGCCACAACCTGCTGCTGTGCTCGACCATCATCGAGACCGGCATCGACGTGCCGAGTGCCAACACCATCGTGATCAGCCGCGCCGACAAGTTCGGCCTGGCGCAACTGCACCAGCTGCGCGGCCGCGTCGGCCGTTCGCACCACCAGGCCTACGCCTACCTGCTGGTGCCCGATGTGGAAGCACTGACCAAGCAGGCGCAGCAGCGCTTGCAGGCAATTCAGGACATGGAAGAACTCGGTTCCGGCTTCTACCTCGCGATGCACGACCTGGAAATCCGCGGCGCCGGTGAGGTGCTGGGCGAGAACCAGAGCGGCAACATGATGGAGGTCGGATTCCAGCTCTACAACGAGATGCTGGCCGAAGCGGTGCGCTCATTGAAGGCGGGCAAAGAACCCGACCTGCTGTCGCCGCTCGCCGTGACGACCGAGATCAACCTGCATGCGCCGGCGCTGTTGACCACCGACTACTGCGGTGATGTCCACACGCGCTTGAGCTTGTACAAAAAGCTCGCCTCGGCGAACAAGAACGAGCAGATCGACGCGATGCTGGAAGAGATCACCGACCGCTTCGGCAAGCTGCCGCCGCAGGGCCAGACGCTGTTCGACGTGCACCGGCTGCGGGTGCTGGCCAAGCCGTTCGGCGTCAGCAAGATCGATGCGGCGCCAAGCCTGATGGTCATCAGCTTTCGGCCCAACCCGCCGATCGACGCGATGAAGATCATCGAGCTGGTGCAGAAGAACCGCCACATCAAGCTCGCCGGCAACGACAAGCTGCGCATCGAGCGCGCGATGCCCGAGGCCAAGGATCGCGCGCAGATGATCCGCGAGGTGCTGCGCGCACTGGGACAACCGACCGAGGCGAAGGCCAGCCTTCAAAAAGTGTAAAGCTGCCGCAGCGCAGCAGAAAGATCACACCTTCTCAGCGGAACATCTGCGCCGGAAACTGACCGTTCGCGCCCTGGCACATGCCGACGAAACGGCTGAGCCGGGGTCAGCGGCACCTCGGGCTGTACCGGTGGACTGAGCGGCGGCGCGTTGGTGTTGGTGTTGGCCGAGTTCGGCAAATAGGTCGCTACCTCGACCAGCACCAGCACGCCGACCACGATGCCGATCCACATTTTTTTCTTGCTCTTGGGCGGTTCGGCGTCCTTGCCTGGCTTCTGCAGCGCGAGGCCCGGCAACTTCGCCAAGGTTTCGACCAGACGCTGCAGGTCACCACGCCAGCGGCTGTCGGAACTCTCAAGCGCCTGACGCCGCACCAGTGGTTTGAGGTCATCGCTGAGCGCCGATTCATCGGGCGGCGGGCTGCCGTCGATCAGTACCGGCACCACACGGATGCCAAGGCGCAAGGCGGTGCTGATCTCCTGGCGGATCCAGTCCTTTGAATCGTCGAGCCGCCGCCGGCCCTGCGCATCGCTGATGTCCAGACATGTCGGGCCGATCAGCACCAGCATCACCACACAGGCTTCGAGCGCCTGGTTCAGGGCCTGAGCGAACTCGACGCCAAGGTCGATGCCTTGGATGTCGCGAAGATGTTGGCACTGCCGAAGTGATCGGCCAGGCCATCGGCCAGACGGCCCGCGGCCTGCCGCGTATCGTCACGCCAATAACTGACGAAAATACCTCCCGACATCGCCCTGACCTCCGAGGCTGAATTTCCTCAACCAGCGCAAGGCAGGTTAGACCGCATCCTGCTTCGTGTCGGCTGATTCCGACCCCCAACTTCTTCCCTGATTTCGATGAGCAATCCAACAGGCCTCACGCTGCGTGGTGTCACCCCACCCCTGCGGCTCGCCGACTTCAAGCTGATCGCGTTCGACATGGACTCGACACTGATCAACATCGAGTGCGTCGATGAGATCGCCGACGCGGCTGGCCGCAAAGCCGAGGTGGCGGCGATCACCGAGGCCGCGATGCGCGGCGAGATCACCGACTACAAGGACAGCCTGCGCCGCCGGGTGGCGCTGCTGCGCGGCGTCACCGTCGCGCACATGGAGCAGGTCTACGCCGAACGGCTGCAACTCAACCCGGGTGCCGAGACCCTGGTGGCGGCGTGCAAGGCCGTCGGCATGAAGGTGCTGCTGGTGTCGGGCGGCTTCACCTATTTCACCGACCGCATCCGCGACCGGCTCGGGATCGATTTCACCCGCTCCAACGTGCTGGAGATCGAGCCCGGCGCGAACTGCGGGCAGCTCACGGGCCGCATGGTCGATCAGCCCTGGGGCGACATCTGCGACGGCGCCGAGAAGCGCCGGATGCTGCTGGACACCTGCGCGCAGCTCGGCATCAGCCCGTCACAGGCGATCGCGATGGGCGACGGTGCCAACGACCTGCCGATGATGGGCTCGGCCGGCCTGTCGGTGGCCTACCACGCGAAGCCGACAGTGCGCGAGCAGGCGATGGTCGCGATCGACAGCGGCGGGCTCGACCGGCTGCTGGAGGTGGTGCGGCCCTGAGGGCTGACGGGCACCGTCACCAAGTTCGCAGATCCGACACCCGGTCAACGATCGCAGCGTACAGGTCGCGGGTGGACGCGATGGCCGCATCGTGCACCTGCTGCGCGCTCAGCACCTGGCCGTTCGCGCCTGCGAGCGCCCGGGTGGCGGTCGCGCTGGCCACCACCGTGGGCGCATAGCCCAGGTTGAAGCCGCCGTGCGCGGTCGAGTTGATGCACATGTGCGTCATGAAGCCGGCCAGCATGATCTTCTGGATGCCGAGGGCTTTCAGCCGCTCGTCGAGATCGGTCTGCACAAAAGAATTGGGGTAGTTCTTGATGATCACCGGCTCGCCGGCGATCGGTGCCACCTCATCCGAAATCGCACCGATCTCGGCATTCACGTCGTACGGCGAGCCCGGGCCACCATCGTGCTGGATGTGAAACACCGGCACCTTCAGATCACGCGCCAGCTCCAGCAATTTCGTGGCTTCGGCGATTGCCGGTTCAACACCGCTGAGCTGCATCACGCCCCGGCGGTAGGTGTTCTGCAGGTCGATCATGATCAGCGCCGAATCGTGCAGCTGTCCGGGCTCCTGGCCCAGGCCGACGATGTCTCTGAGGGAGGGGGATGCGGTGGGCATGTGGGTACTCCAGTGGATTCAAAAAGTTCGAGGATCAAGGCGGCGTCGGCAACACAACGATGCCGTCTTCGTCGGCCACCAGCCATTCGCCCGGCCGCACGGTGATGCCCTGGATCGACAGCACGCCGTCGCGCAGGCCCTGGTTCTTGCGGTCCGTGGGCAGCGGCATCAGCGCCAGCGCGCGGATGCCCACATCGGTGGCGGCCAGCTCGGCACTGTCACGCACGCAGCCATCGACGACGATGCCGGCCCAGCCGTTGTGGGCGGCCGACGCGGCGATGTTGCCGCCGACCAGTGCGCGCCTGAGCGAGCCGCCGCCGTCGATGACCAGCACGCGGCCCAGCCCCGGTTCCTGCAGCGCCGCCTTGACGGCAGTGTTGTCCTCGAAGCACTTGACGGTGCTGACAGGCCCGGCGAACCGCGTGCGCTTACCGTAGTTGTGAAACACCGGTGGCAACACGCGAAACGAGCCGGAGCTGTCATGCAGGTGCAGGTCGCAGAGGTCGCAGGTGTTGCTGAAGCTGCCGCTGTCAGAGGCGGTCGATGCGCTGCTTGAAGTCATGGCGGGCTCCTCTGGCGTCGGCCCGCGACTGTGCCGCGCCAGGCCCGGTCAGGCCACTGCGGCCGAAGCCGACAGCCCTGTGGCACGTTTGCGCTGGATGCCCATGCCGACCACTGCCGCCGAGGCCACGCCCACCGTCAGCGCCAGCGCCGAGCCGTAGAACACCGCCGCCGGTGAACCGTGGTCGAGCAGCGCACCGAACACCGGCGCCGCCGTGGCGAAGCCCAGGTCCAGGCCCGAATACACCATGCCGTAGACCCGGCCGGTGGCGCCCGGTGGCGCCGCCTGCTTGATCAACATGTCGCGCGACGGGCCGGCCAGCCCGGTGCCGAAACCAGCCACGGCCGTCAGCAGCACCGCCATCACGCCCGGCAGCACACCACTGCCGACCAGCACCAGCAGCGCCGCCGACGCCAGCAGGCAGGAACTGATGATCCTTTCGAGCCGGTCGCTGCGCGACGCGAGAAAGCCGCCGATGACGATGCCCACCGCGCCGAACAGCATGTAGCCGCTGACGACCAGCGAGGTCAGCGTCAGCGGCAGGCCGGTGATCTGTTGCAGTGCCGGGCTGGCGAAGCTCTGGATCGCGCTGAGCGCACAGGTCGACCAGAAGAAGAACGAGAAGCACATCCAAACCGATGGCAGGCGCAGGAAGGCCATCGGGTGCTCGGGCGCCAGCGGCTGGCCGCCCTTGCCAAGGACGACGGGCACCGGCGCCCACTCGCCCTGGCGGTCGTCGATCGCGTCGCGCTGCCACCACAGGATCGCCATCACACACACCGCCAACACCGACGCGCAGGCGGCGGCCACACGCCAGGAGCCGAAGGCAGCGGTGAGGCCGGTCAGGAACAGTGGTGCGGCGGCCCAGCCCAGGTTGCCAGTCAGGCCGTGGGTGCTGAACGCATGGCCCAAGCGCGCCGCCGAGACACGCCGATTCAGAATGGTGAAGTCAGCGGGGTGGAACGGGCAGTTGCCCAACCCGGCGAGTGCTGCCGCCAGCAGCAACCCGCTGTAGCCGGTGGCCAGCGACACCGCGACGCCGGCCAGCGCAAAACACGACAGCGCAGCAAACAGCACCGGCCGCGCACCGATGCGGTCCACCACGAAGCCCGCCAGCGCCTGGCCAATGCCGGAAATCACGAAGAAGGTGGTGACCAGCAGGCCCAGTTCGGCATAGCTGAGTCCGAAGTCGCGGATGAACAGCGGAAACAGCGGTGGCAGCAGCAGGTGAAAGAAGTGCGAGGTGCCGTGCGCGAGGCCGACCAGGCCGATCGTGCGGGCGTCTTGCCGCAAGGACGCGGTGGTGGCGGCAAGGGGAGTGGAGGCGCTGGGTGTCATCGCAGAGATCAATGAGGTCGGCAGATTGCCGATCGAGGCCTGCCAATGTAATGACATCGCCTGCGTCGCAGTGACGATAGTCGGACAATGGTTGTCGCGATCCGGACAGGCCGGTCTGCAGCAGCGACACCAGTCATCGGGAGAAAAGATGAAATCACCCCGCGCCAAACGACACCTCAGCGTGCCGCCGATCGACCCGCAGGTCTACGCGCCGACCTTGGCGCACCCGCTGCGCGCCAAGCTGCGCCACCTGGCGGCCGACACCCGCGTCGATCCGCACAGCCACCCGTGGGCGCAGATCGCGATGTCGAGCAAGGGCGTGATCCGCATGACCGCCGGTGACAGCACCTACCTCGTGCCGCCACAACGCGCGCTGTGGATCCCGCCAGGCATCGAGCATGTGGTCACCGTGGTCGAGGATGCCGATCTGCACACGCTGTACCTGCACCAGGACGGCGACCACACCGGCCCGCTGCGCACCGCGGACAGCGACGGCGCGTGGCGGCAATGCCGGGTGCTCGAAGCATCGAGCCTGCTGCGCGAACTGGTGGCGCACCTGCCGCTGGAACCCGGCAACAAACCATCGACCGAGCGCGAGCGCTGCATCGGGCACCTGGTGCTCGATGAATTGGCACACGCCCGCCCGGTGCGCCTGGGCGTCGACCTGCCGCGCGACAAGCGCCTGCGCGCGTTGTGCGACAGCGTGCTCGAAGACCCGGCCCGCTGGGTCACGCTGGACGATGCGGCACGCCATGTCGGCGCCAGCGCCCGCACCATCGCGCGGCTGTTCCGCGCCGAGCTGGACACCACCTTCGTGCAGTGGCGCCAGCAGGTGCTGCTGGCCCGCGCGCTGTCGATGGCCGCCCGCAAGCTACCGATGAGCACGATCGCCGCCGAACTCGGCTACGCCAGCGCGAGTGCGTTCAGCGCGATGGTGAAGCGCTCGGTCGGGATGTCACCGAGCCGCTTGCTGGGTTGATGCCGGAACCGCCTGCGCATGCCCATTCGGTTCGTAAGGCGAGCGTCCGCAGCGGCGACTGTTGCGTAGCAGAAGGTTGCAAATCCACTTCCCATCGGAGATCACCATGAAGACATTCATCGCGACGATCCTGTTGACCTGCAGCCTCGCCGGCGCCCACGCCAACACCGTGCTGAGCCCGGAGCACGAGGCCACCTCAGAAAGCCTGTTCACGGTGCCGCAGGGCATGTCACGCATCGTCATCCTGCGCCCGGAGGATCGGGTGGTGCTGATCGGCACCGAGGTGAAGATCGACGGCGAGCCGCTGGCATCACCGATCGGCAAGTCGCTGCTGTTCAAGGACGTGGCACCGGGCAAGCACAAGGTGACCGCGTACGCGCAGGACACCAAGACGATCGAGGTCGACGTCAAGGCCGGTGAAACCGTTTACGTCCAGCAACGCCAGACCTTCGGCCGGCTGCAACGTCACGCCCGGCTGGCGCAGATCCAGGTCGCCGAGGGTCAGCGCGAAGCCTGGGGGCGCAGCGCCCGATAATGCGGCGGGCAGCGCAGTCCGCGCCTGCACCAGCCACCGCCGACGCGTCTGCATGACCCAGATCCTCTACGACTTCACCCGCCAGGACGCGCGCGGCGCCAGCTGCACCGCGCAAGCCTGGGCCAAGGTGCCGGCAGTCTTGACGCCGACTGAACGCGCCGCGCTGAAGACACGTGCCGCGGCGCTGCTGAAGCAGCACAACGCGGTGCTGGTCGCCCACTACTACGTCGATGGCGACCTGCAGGATCTGGCGCTGGAAACCGGCGGCTGCGTCGCCGATTCGCTTGAGATGGCGCGCTTCGGCCGCGACCACGCGAGCCGGACGCTGGTCGTCGCCGGGGTTCGTTTCATGGGCGAGAGCGCGAAGATCCTGAGCCCGGCCAAGCGCGTTCTGATGCCCGACCTCGACGCGACCTGCTCGCTCGATCTCGGCTGCCCCTCTGCTGCTTTTTCAGATTTCTGCGACGCGCACCCGGACCGCACCGTGGTCGTCTACGCCAACACCAGCGCGGCGGTGAAGGCGCGCGCCGACTGGATGGTGACCAGCTCCTGCGCGTTGGCGATCGTGCAGCACCTGAAGGAGCAGGGCCAGAAGGTGCTGTGGGCACCCGACCGTCACTTGGGTCGCTACATCCAGCAGCACACCGGCGCCGACATGCTGATGTGGAACGGCGAGTGCATCGTGCACGACGAGTTCAAGGGCCTCGAACTCGAACTGCTGAAGGCGCAACACCCCGAGGCCAAGGTGCTGGTGCATCCTGAATCGCCTGAGGCGGTGGTGAAGCTGGCAGACGTGGTCGGCTCGACTTCGCAGTTGCTGAATGCGGTGACGACGATGGACGCCCAGACCTTCATCGTCGCCACCGACAACGGCCTGATGCACCGGATGCGTCAGCTCGCGCCCACCAAAACGCTGCTCGAAGCGCCGACCGCAGGCGACAGCGCCACCTGCAAGAGCTGCGCGCACTGCCCGTGGATGGCGATGAATGCGCTGCAGGGCGTCATCGACTGCCTGGAGTCCGGCCGCGGCGAGATCACCGTCGATGAGCCGGTGCGCAGCCAGGCGCTGGGCTGCATCGACCGGATGCTGGACTACGTCAAGGCGAACCCGGCAGCGACACAGAAGCCGGGCCTGGTGCCGCGCATCGGCGCGGCGTGAGTCTGCATCCCGGCCGCATGTTCGACTCCAACGAAAACCTCGACGAGGCCCGCGCACGCAACGTGCACGATGCGCTGCGCGAAGACATCGGCCAGCACGACTGGACGGCCGAGCTGGTGCCGGCCGACCAGCGCGTGGCCGCGCGCGTGCTGGTGCGCGAGGAAGCCGTACTGTGCGGGCGCGACTGGTTCGATGCCTGCGTGCTCGCGCTCGACCCCTGCGCGCGCGTCGCGTGGCATGTGGCCGAAGGTGCGCTGATGCCAGCGAACACACACGTCTGCCACATCGAATCGAACGCCCGTGCGTTGCTGTCGGCCGAGCGACCGGCGCTCAATTTCCTGCAACTGCTTTCCGGCACCGCGACCTTGACGCGCCGCTTTGTCGATGCGATCGCCGGCGCCTCACCCGTCATTGAAAACCGCGCGCGCGGCTGCGTGATCCTCGACACCCGCAAGACGCTGCCCGGCCTGCGCCAGGCGCAGAAGTACGCGGTGCGCGCCGGCGGCGGCCACAACCAGCGGCTGGCGCTGTGGGATGGCATCCTGATCAAGGAAAACCACATCGCGGCGGCCGGGGGCATCACCGCCGTGCTGCGCAACGCACAGGCCCTGAACGCGGGCGTGGACATCCAGATCGAGGTCGAATCGCTGGCGCAACTGGCCGAGGCGCTGGCGGGCGGTGCGGCCAGCGTGTTGCTCGACAACTTCGATCTGGCCAGCATGCGCGAGGCGGTGGCGCTGAATGCCGGGCGCGCGCTGCTGGAAGTCTCGGGTGGCGTTCAGCTGGACCAGGTGCGCGAGATCGCTGCCACCGGCGTCGACCGGATCTCGATCGGCCGGCTGACCAAGGATGTGCGCGCCACCGACTACTCGATGCGGGTGCTGGGCACCCTCTGAATCGGTGCCAGATCGGCGCCTGGCGCCGATCTGGGCCGCACTTCCGGCGCTATTCCAGCGCTGGGCCAGCCGCTCCCACCGGACACTGTCGTTTCAGCTCCACAGGGGAGCGGAGACCGCCATGAGCACCGATTTCGATTCGATCCACAACCACTATGAGCATGCGGTGTTCGATGCGGTGCTGGCCGCTGCGTCGCGTTTTCCTCACCTGGGCGACCCGCAAATCCAGGCCGATGTGGCCTGCGTCGCGTTGAACCGGCTGCCACCGCGCTACATCCGCCACGACATCGATTTCTCGTTCTATCTGACCGAGCGCGAGCGCGCCGAGAACGAAGCCGCAATCACCGAAGCTGTCGATTTCGCCTACCAGTTCGTGCAGGCCAAGGTCGCCATGCGCGCACGGCGCTGACGCATGAGATCAGACGCTGATGCCGCGCGTCTTCGGCTTCTTGCCGGCGCGCACGCCACGCATCAGCACCGTCGGGAAACTGACGGGCAAGGCATACGGGTAGTCGCGGCTGTAGTGCAGCCCGCGGCTCTCGTGGCGCATCAGCGCCGAGCGAACGATCAACTCGGCGCAATCGACCAGGTTGCGCAACTCCAGCAGGTCGCGGTTGACGCGGAAGCTACCGTAGTAATCGTCGATCTCGCTGCGCAGCAGCTTGATGCGGTGCAGCGCCCGCTCCAGCCGCTTGGTCGTGCGCACGATGCCGACGTAGTTCCACATCAGCAGCCGCAGCTCGTCCCAGTTGTGGGCGATGACCACCTGTTCGTCGGCGTTCTCGACCTGGCTTTCGTCCCACACCGGCAGCGACGGCTCGCTGCGCGCGGGCTGCGCCTCGATGTCGAGCGCACAAGTGCGGCCCAGCACCACGCATTCGAGCAGCGAGTTGCTGGCGAGGCGGTTCGCGCCGTGCAGACCGGTGTAGGTGGTTTCGCCCACCGCATACAGCCCCGGCAGGTCGGTGCGGCCGTGCAGGTCGGTGACGACGCCGCCGCAGGTGTAGTGCGCCGCCGGCACCACCGGAATCGGCTGCCGCGCGATGTCGATGCCCAACGCCAGGCAGCGCGCGTGAATGGTCGGGAAATGTTCCTTCAGGAACGCCTCGCCCAGGTGCGTGGCGTCGAGCCACACATGGTCGAGGCCGTGCCGCTTCATCTCGAAGTCGATCGCGCGGGCGACGATGTCGCGCGGCGCCAGCTCCATGCGCTCATCGTGCGCGGCCATGAAGCGCTGGCCACCGGGATCGCCTGGCCCCAGGCTCGGCAGCTTCAGGTGCGCGCCTTCGCCGCGCAGCGCCTCGGTGATCAGGAAGCTGCGCTCTTGTGGGTGGTACAGGCAGGTCGGGTGGAACTGGATGAACTCCATGTTGCCGATGCGGCAGCCAGCGCGCCACGCCATCGCGATGCCGTCGCCGGTGGCGGTGTCGGGGTTGCTCGTGTACCGATAAACCTTGCCGACACCACCGGTCGCCAGCACCACCGCACGCGCCGGCAGCGTCTCGACGCGCTGGCTGTCGATGTCGAGCGCGTAGACGCCGTAGCAGCGCGGCGGCTCATCGCGCTTGAGTTGGCGCGAGGTGATCACGTCGACCGCCATCCAGCGCTCGCGCATGTCGATGTTCGGGTGGCGCTTGACCTCGGCCAGCAGCACGTCGTGGATCGCCTTGCCGGTCGCATCGGCCGCGTGCGCGATGCGGCGCACCGCGTGGCCGCCTTCCCGCGTCAGATGCAGGCCCAGGGGCCCGTCGGGGTCGGCCGAGAACGGCACGCCGCGCGCCACCAGCCACTCAATGGCTTCCGCGCTGTGCTGCGCAATGAAGCGCGCGGTGTGTTCATCGACCAGGCCGGCGCCCGCATCCTGCGTGTCGCGCACATGGGAATCGATGCTGTCGTCGTCTCCCAACACGCCGACGATGCCGCCCTGCGCCCAGGCCGTCGCCGCCTCGTCGAGGTTGCGCTTGGCCAGCACGACCACCGGGTGCTCGGCCGCCAGGTGCAGCGCCACGGTCAGGCCGGCCAGGCCGGCGCCGATGATGACCACCGGCAGGTCTTTGCGCACCGAGTCAGCGGGCGACATGGTGGTCGCCGGCATGGCGTCGGCGGTTCGAATGACGACTTGGTGACATCGATCGATTCTATCGACGCACCTGCCGCAGGCCGCACCGGTCGCCCCCGTGGCGTCAAGGGGATGGCTTCCATTGCACGACTGTGCCAGCATCGGCGAACGCGCGTTTCGTGGCAGCTGCAGCGTCACCCCGAGCACCCGCCTCACCCACCCATCACCTTTGCGACGAGGGCCCCATGAGCATCTACAGCAGCCGCACCGGCAACCCCGACGCCGACTACCGCGACACGGCGCCGATGGAAAACGATGGGTGGGAATCGACCCGCGCGCAAACCGCGCTGGCCACCCAGGTGATGAACCACGACGACCTGGAGCGCAACGCCGCACTGCAGGACATCGGCCGGCCGGTCGACGACCATGTGCGCGAGCTGTTTGTGTCGTGTGCGCCCGGCGAGGCTTTGCAGCAGCAGTTCGAGCATCTGCACCCGGAGTTCATCGCGATCCACGACCTGGGCACGCGCTCGTCGCGGCAGCTGCTGCGCGGCATTGCCGCCGCCTGCAGCCGACCGGTGCACAAACTGGTGCTGCGCCGGCAGGGCCACGGCACGCCGCTGGCGTCAATCGATTACGTCGACGTGCCGATCGCGGCGCAGAAGGTGCTGCGGCTGTATTCCACCGACGTGGCCGACACCACCGACGCGGCGGCCACCCACGGCGTGGCGCGCGCGCTGCTGGCCTTCAGCCAGCTCGGCGTGATGATGGTGGGCTCACTGCCTGCCGCCACGCTGAACACCACGCTGCGGCCCTGGCATGAGGAGGTGATCCGCAGCCCGTGGCACAACCGCCAGCTGCTGCTGCTGCCGCTGACCAACAACGCCGCGCTGGTCACGCAAGGGCAGGAGATGGTGCGCGGCACCGCGATCACGCTGCGCACGACACCAGTGGTCACCCGCCCGGCAGACGCCTGGAACTTCATCCACGGCACCTGGAACCGCATGCACGGCACGGTCGCGGCGCCGGTATCGACACCCATCCGGCCACAGGCGATGCAGGACACCCTGCCGATGGGCATCGACAGCACTGCTTTCGCGCCAACCAACATGCTGCCGCTGCGGCTGATGCCCGATGTGTCGGCCAAGCCCGAGCCCATGCACGACGAGGTGCTCGACGTCTATGTGCACCAGATCTGCGAACTGAACGGCGTGGTCGGCTGCTGCGTGTTCGACATCGGCTCCGGCCTGCCGGTCGCGAGTTCAGGCTCCGGGGCGCCGCCCGCCGAGCTGGCGCGCCAGGGACGCAGCATCCTGTCGGCAATGGGCACCAGCAGCCGGGCCCTCGGCCTCGGCCACACGCTGCCCGATGCCGCCATCACGCTCGGCTCACACCACCTGCTGCTGCGCTCGGTGGACAAGCACAGCGGCATGGCCCTGATCACCGTGCTTGACCGGACCAACGCCAACCTGACGCTCGCCCGGCTGCAGATCGAGCGGCTCGATCCCTTGCTGGACCGCTGAGCCGCTCGGTCTTTTTTCAGTGCACGTCAGTGCACGACGCGGTCGAAGACGAACTCCCCGTCTTCGACACCGACCGGGATCACATCCTTCGGACCGAACCTGCCCTCGAGGATCAGCTTCGCCACCGGGTTCTCGATGCGCTGCTGGATCGCGCGCTTCAACGGCCGCGCGCCGAACACCGGATCGAAGCCGGCCTTCGCCAGATCGGCCAACGCCTGCGCCGACACCACCAGCTTCATGTCCATCTTCTCCAGCCGCGCCTCCAGCACCTTCAGCTGGATCTTCGCGATCGCGGCGATGTTGCTGTGATCGAGCGCGTGGAACACCACGACCTCGTCGATGCGGTTCAGGAATTCCGGGCGGAAATGCTGCTTCACCTCGACCCACACCGCGTCGCGGATGTCCTCGCTCGGCTGACCGGCCATCTGCATGATCTGGTGTGAGCCGAGGTTGCTGGTCATCACGATCACGCTGTTCTTGAAGTCCACGGTGCGGCCCTGGCCGTCGGTCAGCCGACCATCGTCGAGCACCTGCAGCAGCACGTTGAACACGTCCGGGTGCGCCTTCTCGACCTCGTCGAGCAGCAGCACGCAGTAGGGGTTGCGGCGCACCGCCTCGGTCAAATAACCGCCCTCGTCGTAGCCCACGTAGCCAGGCGGCGCGCCGATCAGGCGGCTGACCGAGTGCTTCTCCATGTACTCGCTCATGTCGATGCGGATCAGGTGGTCTTCACTGTCGAACAGGAAGCCGGCCAGCGCCTTGCACAGCTCGGTCTTGCCGACACCGGTCGGGCCCAGGAACAGGAAGGAGCCGGTTGGCCGGTTCGGGTCGGAGAGGCCCGAGCGTGAGCGGCGGATCGCATTCGCGACCGCGGTGATGGCTTCGTCCTGGCCGATCACGCGCTCGTGCAGGCGGTTCTCCATCTGCAGCAGCTTCTCGCGTTCGCCCTGCATCAGCTTGGCCACCGGGATGCCGGTGGCACGCGCCACCACCTCGGCGATTTCCTCGGCACCGACCAGTGTGCGCAGCAGCTGCGGCTTGCCGCCGGCCTTGCCCGCCTTGCTCTTGCCCTGCTCCTTCGACTGCGCGTCGGCCAGCTTCTTTTCCAGCTCGGGCAGCCGACCGTATTGCAGCTCTGCCACCTTGTTGAAATCGCCCTTGCGCTTCCAGTCCTCGATCTGGAAGCGGATGCGGTCGATCTCTTCCTTGATGTGCGCCGAGCCTTGTGCGGCGGCCTTTTCCGATTTCCAGATCTCGTCCAGGTCGGCGGCTTCGCGCTGCAGCTTGGTGATTTCGTCCTCAATCAGTGCAAAGCGCTTCTGCGAGGACTCGTCCTTCTCGCGGCGCACGGCCTCGCGCTCGATCTGCAGCTGAATCAACCGGCGGTCGAGCTTGTCCATCACCTCGGGCTTCGAGTCGATCTCGATCTTCACCTTGGCCGCCGCCTCGTCGATCAGGTCGATCGCCTTGTCGGGCAGGAAGCGGTCGGTGATGTAGCGGTGGCTCAGTTCGGCCGCGGCCACGATCGCCGGATCGGTGATCTCGACGCCATGGTGCACCTCGTACTTTTCCTGCAGGCCGCGCAGGATCGCAATCGTCGCTTCAACCGTCGGCTCGCCGACCAATATCTTTTGAAAACGCCTCTCGAGCGCCGCGTCTTTCTCGACGTACTTGCGGTACTCGTTCAGCGTGGTCGCGCCGATGCAGTGCAGCTCGCCGCGCGCCAGTGCGGGCTTCAGCATGTTGCCGGCGTCCATCGCACCGTCGGCCTTGCCGGCGCCGACCATGGTGTGTATCTCGTCGATGAAGACGATGGTCTGGCCTTCGTCCTGCGCCACTTCCTTCAACTCGCTTTTGAGCCGTTCCTCGAACTCGCCACGGAACTTGGCGCCGGCAAGCAGCAAGGCCATGTCGAGCACCAGCACCCGCTTGTTCTTCAGCGACTCGGGCACCTCGCCGGCGACGATGCGCTGCGCCAGCCCTTCGACGATCGCCGTCTTGCCGACACCCGGCTCGCCGATCAGCACCGGGTTGTTCTTGGTGCGGCGTTGTAGCACCTGGATGGCGCGGCGGATTTCATCATCGCGACCGATCACCGGGTCGAGCTTGCCCAGGCGAGCGCGCTCGGTCAGATCGAGCGTGTATTTCTTCAGCGCCTCGCGCTGGCCTTCGCCTTCTGCGCTGTCCATCTTCTGACCACCGCGAACCGCCTCGATCGCTGATTCGAGTGCCTTGCGGTTGACGCCGTGTTCCTTCAGCAGCGGGCCGATCGCCGATTTGCTGTCGGCGGCGGCCAGCAGGAACATTTCACTGGCGATGAACTGGTCACCGCGCTTGGTGGCCTCCTTCTCTGCCGACTGCAACAGGCCGAGGAGCTCGCGGCCGGGCTGCACCTGCTCGCCGCCCTGTACCTGCGGCAGCTTGTTCAACGCCGCATCAAGAGTGGCCTGCAGCTTCGCGGTGTTGACACCGGCGCGCGACAGCAAGGCCTTGGGGCCGTCGGCCTGCGCGAGCATCGCGGTGAGCAGGTGCGTTGGCTCCACATACGGGTTGTCGCGGCCATTGGCCAAACTTTGCGCATCGGACAGCGCTTCCTGGAACGTGGTGGTGAGTTTGTCGAGACGCATGGCGAATTCCTCCGATGTTCCTTAGTTTGAGTAGATGATCGGCCATTTCAAGACGCCCACGGGTATCAGGCCCCGCTTGTGCGTGCGCCAATTGGCGAGCCGCTTGGGTCCATCGTTGCAGGGTGATAGCGGTAAAGGAATTTCTGAACACTCGACACCCGGTGCAAATCCCAAGAGTCGCGTCCATCGAATACACTGTTCAGTAGGTTTTAACCAAGGTTCTTTTGCATGATCACCACTACATATATCAGCCAAGCATCTGAAAGCTACTCTGACGAGGATCTTCTCAAACTGTTGGCGCAATGCCATCGCAACAACACGGCAAGTGGCGTCACCGGAATGCTTTTGTTTGGCAACACCACGTTCGTCCAATGCCTCGAGGGCGAGCAGGCCAATGTCGATGAGCTCCTTGTGAAGATCGGCGCAGATCCGCGCCACACGGGGATAAAGGTTTTGCGCCGCGCCCCTATCGTTGCTCGAAATTTCTCTGAATGGACCATGGGTTTCGAGCAGGTCACCAAAGGGGCTCTCGCCGAGGTCCCGGGCCTGTGCAATTTCGGGCTTGGCGATTTCAATCCTGAGTACCTCGAAAGCAACCCCGAAATGGTTGAAACCCTGCTGCGCTGGGGCCGCCGAGCCTAGGAAAACTCGGATCAATAGGCCGTACCAGGCGTGTTTCATGCATGCGTGGGGGCATCTAAAACTGCAGCCCCACGACCATGAGCTAACGCAGCGTTGACAGCGCCGCGTGCGCGATAAAAAAGAAGGGCACGCGGCGATAAAATTTTTCGGTGGTGTTGGCGGTCTGGACCTCATCGGTGGACAACCCTTACCCGCCACCGATCCTGGAACCCGAGACCTCCGCGTTGATGCTCGGCGGGTTGGCACTGGCCGGGGCCGTCAGCCACCACAGGAGGCAGCAAGCGGCGGGAACCTGACGCCCAGTCCTCGCGCCCGCTCAAGTAGCGGACGCGGGCCGCCCCACTGGCTGATTCACACGATCAGGCCAGCAGTACCTTCGCCAGGCGGAAACCGATCGCGCAGCAGGCCAGCGCACCCAGCAGATGGGCCGCGCTGTGCGCCAAAGCCCAGCCGACGTCGCCACGCTGCAGCAGCGTCAGCGATTCACCGGTGAATGCCGAGAAGGTGGTCAGCCCGCCCAGAAATCCGGTCACCAGCAGCAGGCGCAGCACCTCGTTCGGCGTGCGCGCGAACCAAGCCAGCGCCATGCCGATCAACAGCCCGCCGACACAGTTGACCATCAGCGTGCCCAGCGGAAATCCGGCCCAGCGCGCGTTCAGCCACAGCTGCACCGCCCAGCGCAAGACGCCGCCCACGGCCGAACCGAGCGCAACAGCAAGGAACTGGGCCCAGGGGAAGCCGACATTCATGCCGCGCGCTCCACGGCCGCCCCGGCGGGGGGAAGCTTCCATCGCGCCATCGCCTGCTCGTCGCCGACCCGCGCATCGACCCAGCGGGCACCGTCGGATGTGGTTTCCTTCTTCCAGAACGGCGCCTGCGTTTTCAGGTAATCCATCAGGAACTCGCAGGCCTGGAACGCGGTACCACGGTGCGCCGCGATCACCGCCACCAGCACGATCTGCTCCTGTGGCTTCAGCCGACCCACGCGGTGGATCACGCGCACCCCGCGAATGTCGAAGCGCTGGCGGGCGGCCTCGATCATCGCTTCGATCGATTTCTCGGTCATGCCGGGGTAGTGCTCCAGCTCCATCGCGCTGACCCCGAAACCATCATTGCGGTCGCGCACGCATCCGACAAACGACGCCACAGCGCCGACACCCGGATCGGCCCCGCGCAGGGCAGTCACCTCGGTGCTGAGGTCGAAGTCGGCGGTCTGGATGCTGACGGTCATGTCGATCAACCGCCTGTGACCGGAGGGAAGAAAGCGAGTTCGGCGTCATCGGTGACCACCGCAGATTCCTCGCACAGTGATTGGTTCAGAGCACTACGCAACACTTTGCCGCGGGCCAGCGCGGAGGCATGGGCGGCGCTGCGGGCGATCAATTGGTCTCGTACGTCGCCGGCCGTCGCGCCAGCGGGAACGTCGATCAACTCCCCGACCCCCAGCGCCTCGCGGATCGATGCGAAATAGCGCACCTGCACCTTCACGACAGCAGCTCCGAGAACGGCAGGTAGTTCACCATGTCGCCGGTACGGATGGCCTGGCCCGCCGGGTTGTCGACCACGCCATCGCCCCACACCGCCGAGGTCAGCACACCAGAGCCCTGGTTAGGGTAAAGATCGAGGCCGCCGGTGGCATTGCGCCGAACGCGCAGGAACTCGCGGCGCTTGTCGGCACGCGGCCAGTCGAAATCGGCGCGCATCGGCGTGGGAAGCACCTGCCAGTCGACCACGCCTTGCAGGTGCAGCAGCACCGGTCGCACGACCAGAAAGAAGGTGATAAAGCTCGACACCGGGTTGCCGGGCAGGCCGATGAAGTACGCAGGCTTCGGCGCGGGCGATCCCGTGCCGCGCCGCACGACGCCGAACGCGAGCGGCTTGCCGGGCTTCATCGACATCTGCCACAGATCGAGCCGGCCTTCGGCCTCGACTGCCGGCTTGATGTGGTCTTCCTCGCCGACCGACACGCCGCCGCTGGTGACGATCAGGTCGTGATCCTGCGCGGCTCGGCGCAAGGCCTCGCGGGTGGCGTCGAGGCGGTCGGGCACGATGCCGAGGTCGGTGCACTCGCAGCCGAGTGCCTGGATCAGCGCGCGCAGGGTGTACCGGTTCGAGTTGTAGATCGCGCCCGGCTTCATCTGCTCGGGCGCCACCTCGCCGGGCATCACCAATTCGTCACCGGTAGAAAACAACGCCACGCGCGGCCGGCGGGCCACGGCAAGGGTTGCTGCACCTGCCGAAGCTGCCAGGCCGAGCGCCTGCGGCGTCAGCCGCATGCCGGCAGGCAGCACGACCGAACCGGCGCGCACGTCTTCGCCACGGCGGCGGATCGCCAGCCCGGGCCGCGGCACCGTGTCGATGCGAACCGCGCCACCCGCGGTGGTGTCAATCACAGCAGTGCACTGCTCCTGCATCACCACCGCGTCGGCGCCCTGCGGCACCTGGGCGCCGGTGAAGATGCGCGCGGCCGTGCCGGGTGCGAGCGGCTCGCCGACCACGCCGGCCGGGATGCGCTGGCTCACCGGCAGCGTGGTGCCCACGGCAGGCACATCGGCGCAGCGCATGGCGTAGCCATCCATCGCGGTGTTGTCTGCCGGGGGCACGTCGACCAGCGAGCGCACCTCGGCCGCCAGCACGCGGCCGAGCGCGTCGAAGGTCGAGACCTGCAGCGCCTGGGCGGCGTCGAAGGGCCGCACCGCCTGCATCAGCCTGGCCAGCGCGTCGTCCAGGCTCATCAGCGGCGGGCGGGCCGGTGTCTGCGTGGCGGGCGGCTGGCTCATGACTGTCAGACGTTCGCACTGAGGTAAGCCTTCACCGCCTGCGTGTCCACCGGCATCACGACGAAGCGCTTGGGCAGGTCTTCGATGCCGCGCATCGCAGCGGGGCGGTCGGGTTGAATGCCGATTGCCAGGGCGATGGTCTCGGCGAACTTGGCCGGCAAGGCCGTCTCCAGCACCAGCATCGGCACGCCCGCGTCGAGGTGCTCGCGGCCGACCTTCAGGCCGTCGGCAGTGTGGGTGTCGATGACCACACCGAAGCGTCGGTAGGTGTCGCGGATCGTGGCGAGGCGGTCGGCATGGGTGCTGGTGCCTGACGCGAAACCGAAGCTGGCGGCGTGGGAGAACTCGTCGGCGCTGACGGTGAACGAGCCGTGTTGCTCGACTTCGGTCGTGAACAGCTGCTTCGTGCGCGCTGCATCGCGGCCCAGCAGGTCGAACACGAAGCGCTCGAAGTTGCTGGCCTTCGAGATGTCCATGGACGGGCTGGAGGTTTCATGGGTCTCGGCGCTGCCGCGCACGCGGTAGGTGCCGGTGCGAAAGAACTCGTCGAGCACATTGTTCTCGTTGGTGGCCAGCACCAGGCGGTGGATCGGCAGGCCCATCATTCGCGCGACATGGCCGGCGCAGATGTTGCCGAAGTTGCCCGAGGGCACGGCGAAGCTGACCTGCTGATCATTCGATCGCGTGGCTTGAAAGTACCCGGCGAAGTAATAAACCACCTGCGCCAGCAGCCGCGCCCAGTTGATCGAGTTGACGGTGCCGATGCGGTGCCGGCGTTTGAATTCCAGGTCGCTCGACACCGCCTTGACGATGTCCTGGCAATCGTCGAACACGCCATCGACGGCGATGTTGTGGATGTTGGCGTCCTGCAGGCTGAACATCTGCGCCTGCTGGAATGGGCTCATGCGGCCGTTCGGGCTCAGCATGAAGACATTGACGCCCTGCTTGCCGCGCATCGCGTATTCGGCCGCGCTGCCGGTGTCGCCCGAGGTAGCACCTAGGATGTTCAGTGTTGTGCCGCGGCGCGCCAGTTGGTACTCGAACAGGTTGCCCAGCAGCTGCATCGCCATGTCCTTGAAGGCGAGCGTCGGGCCGTTGGACAGCGCCTGCAGGTACACATCGGTGCCGTCCGGCGCATTCGCAGCACGGTCCAGCGGTTTCAGCGGCGTGATCTCGGGCGTGCCGAAGATGGCCCGTGTGTAGGTCTTTTGCACCAGCGCACGCAGGTCGTCGGCCGAGATGTCGGCGATGTACAGCGACAGGATCTCGAACGCGAGGTCGGCGTAGCTCAGGCCACGCCAACGCGTGAGCGTGGTGTGATCGATCTGCGGGTACGACTCTGGCAGGTACAGGCCACCATCGGGCGCCAAGCCTTCGAGCAGGATGTCGGAAAAGCCGCGCGGGGTGCGGTCCCCACGGGTGCTGAGGTAGTTCATCAGAGGCTCCACATCGGCCGGTGCAGGCGCACTAGAAACCAATGCCGTAAACGATCATGTCCAGGTAGAGCCGCGAGCCGACCAGCAGCACGAAGCCTGCGATCAGCAGCAGCCAGTGCAGGCCCTGCCCACCGATGTGATCGGTGGCTTGCAGGCCCCACAGCCAGGCGGTGACGGCGGCGTAAGTCAACCCGATGTTGAGCAACCACTGCGCCAGCGTCAACGAGCCCCACAGCACCACACCAGCGATCAGCGCCAGCAGCAGCGCCAGTTCCCAGGGCTTGTAGTCGAGATGGCCCAAGCGAACCAGCGACACCAGCGTGAGCGCGATGACCAGCGTCGGCACTCAGGACAACTCTTCCTTGCGGATGCGCACGATGGGTGCCAGCACGGTGGGCAGCGCCTGCATCTGCGCGATGGCGCGGTTCATCTCGCCTTCCACCGTGTCGTGCGTCAGGATGATCACGTCGGTGCGGGCTTCGGTGGCCTCCACAGTGCCGCCGTCGTTCGGCCGCTGCAGCAGCGCGTCGATGGAGATGCGGTGCTCGGCCAGGATGCCGGCGATGCGGGCCAGCACGCCGGCTTCGTCGGTGACCTGCAGACGCAGGTAGTAGGCAGTGACCGTCGCATCCATCGCAAGGATCGGCGTGGCGCTCAGCGCATCGTGCTGGAACGCGAGGTGCGGCACGCGGTGGTGTGGGTCGGCGGTGTGCAGCCGGGTGATGTCGACCAGGTCGGCAATCACTGCCGACGCGGTCGGCTCTGAGCCAGCGCCCTTGCCGTAGTAGAGCGTGCTGCCCACGGCATCGCCTTGCACCATCACCGCATTCATCGCGCCTTCGACGTTGGCGATCAAACGCTTTGCAGGCACCAGCGTCGGGTGCACGCGCAGCTCGATGCCGGCGTCGGTTCGCTTGGTGATGCCCAGCAGCTTGATGCGGTAGCCCAGGTGCTCGGCATAGGCAATATCGGCCGCGGCCAGCTGCGTGATGCCTTCGATGTGGGCCTTGTCGAACTGCACCGGGATGCCGAAGGCGATCGCGCTCATCAGCGTCAACTTGTGGGCGGCGTCGACGCCTTCGATGTCGAAGGTCGGGTCGGCTTCGGCATAGCCGAGTGCCTGTGCCTGCGTCAGCACCACACCGAAATCGAGGCCCTTGGCGCGCATTTCCGACAGGATGAAATTGGTGGTGCCGTTGATGATCCCAGCGATCCACTGGATGCGGTTGGCGGTCAGCCCTTCGCGCAGCGCCTTGATGATCGGAATGCCGCCGGCTACCGCCGCTTCGAACGCGACGACCACGCCTTTGTCACGCGCCGCAGCGAAGATCTCGGTGCCGTGCACCGCCAGCAGTGCCTTGTTGGCGGTGACCACATGCTTGCCGGCAGCAATCGCTTCCAGCACCAGCGTGCGGGCGATGCCGTAGCCGCCGATCAGCTCGACGACGATGTCGATATCGGGGTTGGCGATGACCTCTCGCGCATCTGCGACGACGCGCGCACCGTCACCGACCACAGCTTTCGCCCGCGCGGTGTCGAGGTCGGCGACCATCGTGATCTCGATGCCGCGACCGGCGCGGCGCGTGATCTCGGTCTGGTTGCGCTGCAACACGTTGAAGGTGCCGCTGCCCACGGTGCCGATGCCCAGAAGGCCAACTCGTATCGGTGTCATTTGGATGGCCCTGGTGGGCTGGTACTTTGCTGGAAAAATGAACTCAAGCGAGCCACGCGGGCCCCGTCGTCACTTCGAATACCGTTTGCGGTACTGGTCGAGGAAACGCGCGATGCGCCCGATGGCTTCGGTCAGGTCGTCGCAGTTCGGTAGGAACACCAGCCGGAAGTGATCCGGGTGCGGCCAGTTGAAACCGGTGCCCTGCACGATCAGCACCTTCTCGGTGGCCAACAGGTCATAGGCGAACTGCTGGTCGTCGGAGATCGGGTACAGCTTCGCATCGAGCTTCGGGAACATGTACAGCGCGGCCTTCGGCTTGACAACACTGACGCCCGGAATCTGGCTCAGCAGCTCGTAAGCCAGATCGCGCTGACGGCACAGCCTGCCGCCGGGCGCGACCAGGTCCTTGATGCTCTGGTAGCCGCCCAGCGCGGTTTGGATGGCCAGCTGACCCGGCGTGTTCGAGCACAGCCGCATCGAGGCCAGCATGTTCAGTCCCTCGATGTAGTCACGCGCATGCGCCTTCGCCCCGGACACCACCATCCAACCGGCGCGGTAGCCGCAGGAGCGGTAGTTCTTCGACAGACCGTTGTAGGTGATGAACAGCACGTCGTCGGCCAGCGAGGCGATGCTGGTGTGGGTTTCGCCGTCGTACAGCGTCTTGTCGTAGATCTCGTCGGCGAACACGATCAATTGGTGCTCGCGCGCCACCGCAACAATTTCGCGCAGCACGCTCTCGGGGTACAGCGCGCCGGTCGGGTTGTTCGGGTTGATGACGACGATGGCCTTGGTGTTCGGCGTGATCTTGCGGCGGATGTCGGCGATGTCGGGGTACCAGTCGGATTGCTCGTCGCAGAGGTAGTGCACCGGCGTGCCGCCTGACAGCGCGACCGACGCGGTCCACAGCGGGTAGTCGGGCGCCGGCACCAGCACCTCGTCGCCGTCGTTGAGCAGGCCGTTCATGCTCATCGTGATCAGCTCGGAGGCGCCATTGCCGAGGTACACGTCGTCGACGGTGACGCCCTGAATGTGTTTTTCCTGCGAGTAGTGCACCACCGCCTTGCGTGGTGCGAAGTCGCGGTGCTGCATTCGCTCGGCCGTGATGTAGTAGGTCGATGCGCGGCCATGCTTGGCGCCTGCGCTCTGCGTGCGGCCTTTGGCTTCGTCTTCGTCGGCCAGCGCTACCAGCCTGTCGGCCTGTGCCACCCAGGCCTTGAAAAAAGCCTCGGTGCCTTCGTCGTCACCACGTTTTGAAATTTCGACCAGCGGGCGGCAGATGGCATCGACCTCGCCA